>NZ_JBHXJQ010000021.1:0-21314 GCF_042722305.1 Microbacterium sp. NPDC058389 | reverse complement strand
TTTTTTTTTTTGGGCTTTGGGGGCGGGGGGGGGCCAACGGGGGCCCGGGCAATTGTTTAACACAATTATTAGCCCCCCAAAAAAACCGGGCTTAAACCCTTTTAAACGCGGGGGGGGGGGGCCCCCCCCCCCCACCCCGGTCCCCTGCGAGACCCCCCGAAGGAGGCGGGCATGGCTGTTCCTGCCCCCACCACCATTGAGCACGACCGGAGGCCCGACGAGTCCGTCGGAGCCCGTCGTCGCTCGCCCGTTCCCTATCTCCTGCTGATCCCCGCGATCGCCATCCTGCTGTTCGGCATGGGCTACCCCGTCGTGTGGCAGGTCATCACGTCCTTCCAGAAGTACGGCGCCCTGCAGCAGCTCGGCGGCAAGGCCCCCGACTTCGTCGGACTCGAGAACTACATCGCGGTCGCGACGAGCCCCACCTTCTGGCAGGTGGCGGTGCGCTCGGTGATCTTCTGCCTCGTCACCGCGTTCATCACCGTCGTCATCGGCATGGCGCTGGCGCTGCTCATGACCCGTGTCTTCGGGTGGGTGCGCATCACGCTGCAGATCGCGCTGCTGCTGGCCTGGGCGATGCCCGTCGTCGCCGCCATGACCGTGTGGATCTGGCTGTTCGACCGCCGTCGCGGCGTCGTCAACTACCTGCTCGACCTCATCCCGGGGGTCGACATGAACAACTACAACTGGATCGGCGGGGACCCGTTCGTCTTCTTCCTCGTGGCGTCGATCATCGTCACGTGGATGTCGGTGCCGTTCGTGGCCTTCTCGGCGTACGCCGGTCTCACGCAGGTCTCGACCGAGATGGTCGAGGCGAGCCACCTCGACGGCGCCACCGGCTGGCAGCGCCTGCGCTACATCGTGCTGCCGATCATCCGCCCGGTGATCATGATCGTCCTGCTGCTGAACCTCATCTGGGACCTTCGCGTGTTCACGCAGATCACAATGCTGCAGGACGCCGGCTCGAAGACCAGCGACTACGACCTGCTCGGCACGTACATCTACAAGATGGGTGTCGCCGGCCTGAACTTCGGCCAGGGCGCCGCGATGGCGATCTTCGTCCTCGCGCTGACGATCGTCCTCAGCTGGTTCTACATCCGCAGTCTCCTGAAGGAGGACCAGGCCTGATGTCCGCCTCGGCTCAGCTCGCACCCGCGCCCACCCGCGCATCGCGCACGTCCCCGCCGGCCGCGCCGGCTGCCAAGCGCCGTCCCCGGGGACGTGGCGCCAAATGGGGGTGGAGCATCCTCGCGATCGCCATCGCCCTCATCTGGGTCTTCCCGGTGTACTGGATGGTCAACTCGTCGATGCTCTCGTCGTCGACGCTCGAATCCTTCACGCCCACGTTCCTCCCGTTCGGGGGTGACCTCGACAACTTCAGCGCGGTCATCAACGAGAAGTTCTTCAGCGCTCTGGGCATCAGCCTCGCGGTGACGATCATCGCCGTGTTCTGCTGCCTGCTGTTCGCGTTCCTCGCGTCGGTGGCGATCAGCCGCTTCCGCTTCCGCGGCCGCACGACGTTCGTCCTGGCGATCCTCATCGTCCAGATGCTGCCGGCCGAGGGCCTGTTCATCGCGCAGTACAAGATGATGAGCGAACTCGGTCTGCTCTCGAACATCCTGGGCCTGAGCCTGCTGTACATCGCGGCCGTCGTGCCGTTCACGGTGTGGATGCTGCGCGGGTTCGTCGCCGGCGTCCCGGCCGAGCTCGAGGAGGCCGCGATGGTCGACGGCCTCAGCCGGACCCAGGCGTTCATGCGGATCACGCTGCCGCTGCTCGCGCCGGGGCTCGTGGCATCCGGGGTGTTCGCCTTCCTGCAGTGCTGGAACGAGTTCACGGTCGCCCTCGTGATCATGAACGCCGAGAACCAGACGCTTCCGCTGTGGCTGCGCGGCTTCGTGCAGCAGAGCACCAGCCGTGCGATCGACTGGGGCGAGGTGATGGCCGCCTCGACCATCGTCGCGATCCCCGTGATCATCTTCTTCGTGATCGTCCAGGGCCGCATGACCAGCGGTCTCGTCGCGGGCGCGGTCAAGGGCTGATGGGCGCGCACCGAGTCGCCGCCTCCCGTGCGGAGGTCGGCGGATGAAGGTCGGGCTCGACGTCGGCGGCACGAAGACCGACGCAGTGGCCGTCGACGACGCTGGTGCGATCGTCGGCAGGCTCCGCATGCCCACAGGATGGGGTCCGGATGCCGTCGGCCAGACGGTCGTGGACGCCGTGCGCGCGCTCGGGACCGATGCCGGGGTCGACCTGGCCGCGATCCGTTCCGTCGGCGTCGGCATCCCGGGGCAGATCGAGCCGGGCACCGGCCGGGTCGTGCATGCCGTGAACCTGGGCGTCGAGTCGCTGGATCTCGCAGCGGTCGTCGCCCCCCAGCTGGGCGTGCCCGTGCAGGTCGAGAACGATGTGAAGGCCGCCGCGCTGGGCGCGCACGCGCTCCACACCCGCAGCGGCGCCCCGGCCCCCGGGTCGATGGCATACCTCAACCTCGGCACCGGCATCGCGGCGGGCATCGTCTCGGACGGCGTGCTGTGGCGCGGCGCCCGTGGCACCGCGGGCGAGGTCGGTCACATCTCGGTCGACCCCAACGGGCCGCTCTGCCGGTGCGGTCAGCGCGGCTGCATCGAGTCGTTCGCCGGTGGCGGCGCGGTCGCCGAACGCTGGGGGCGCCGCTCGGCGCTGCCGGTGCGCGACGTGTTCGACGCCGCCGAGGCGGGCGACGCCGACGCGCAGGCGCTGCGCACCGGACTGGCCCGTGGCGTCGCCGCGGCGATCCGGGTACTGGTGCTGACCGCCGACGTCGATATCGTGGTGCTCGGAGGGGGTGTGACGGCGTTGGGCGATCGACTGATGACGGATGTCGCAGCCGAACTGGCGGCCAGTGCCGAGGCATCCCCGTTCATGCGCTCGCTGCGTCTGCAGGAGCGGGTCGAACTGCTGCCGCCGGGTTCGCCGGCCGCCGCGCTCGGGGCCGCGATCGTCGGCGCGCAGGGCGACACGACACACGACACCGAGGAGGCTCTGGTCCATGGCTGAGATCGTCATCGTCCGCGACAAGGCGGCGGCGGGGGCGCTGGTCGCCGACCACATCACCGCGCTGCTGCGCGACAACCCCGAGACCGTGCTGGGTCTTGCCACCGGCTCGACGCCGCTGCCCGTGTACGAGGCGCTGCGCACGCGCCTGGACGGCGTGGACGTATCGCGCGTGCGCGGCTTCGCGCTGGACGAGTACGTCGGCATCGACCCCGCGCACCCCGAGAGCTACCGCTCCGTGATCACGCGCGAGGTCGTCGAGCCGCTCGGGCTGAACCCCTCGCTGATCCGCACGCCGGACGGCACGCCCGAGGGCATCGAGCACCACGGCGAGGAGTACGACGCAGCCATCCGCGAGGCGGGCGGCATCGATCTGCAGATCCTCGGTATCGGCACCGACGGCCACATCGGGTTCAACGAGCCCGGTTCGTCGTTCGCGTCGATCACGCGTGTCAAGACGCTCACCGAGCAGACGCGCAAGGACAACGCCCGCTTCTTCGACTCGATCGACGACGTGCCGATGCACTGCGTCACGCAGGGGCTCGGCACGATCCTGCGCGCGCGCCACCTCGTGCTGCTGGCCTTCGGCGAGGGCAAGGCGGCGGCCGTCGCGGGCGCGGTGGAGGGACCGGTGACGGCATCCCTTCCGGGTTCGGCGATCCAGCTGCACCCGCGTGCCACCGTGGTGGTCGACGAGGCCGCGGCGTCGCAGCTCACGCGTGCGGACTACTACCGCTACGCCTATGCGAACAAGCCTGACTGGCAGGGCATCTGAGTCCTATGCTGACGGCATGACACTGCCGTCGCAGCCGCCGGCGGCGGGGGATGCCGCATCCTCCGCCGCCGTTCCGGCCGGTGCTGCTGCGCCCGGTCCGGCCGTCCCCGAGGTGCCCGTGGCGGTACCTCGAGCGGAGGCATCCGATGTCCGCGACGCCCGCCTCGCCTGGCTGATCGGCGGCTCGCTGCTCATCGCGCACGCCGTGCTGATCCTGGTGGCCAACGGCTATCCGATGCTCGCCTTCCCCGGTGCGAGCCTGATCCTCGACGGCACGTGGGCCGCATCGCTCCTGGTCTTCGCCTTCGGCGTGCGCGCTCGGGGGAGCGTGGTCGCCCGCCGTCCGCTGGGCGTCGTGGCGCTGGTGATCGCTGCGGCGGTGCCGCTGCTCTCGGCCCTCCTGTGGTGGGTCGTGCCCATCGCAGCGTGGGACGCCACTTCGGCGCTCATGGCCGGTACGGGCGCGTCCGTCCTCTCTCTCGGCGCCCTTCTCGTGGCGACCGTCGTGATCGGCCGTGCCGGCGCGGTTCCGCACACTGTGCGGTGGGTGCCGCTGATCGTCCTCGCGGTGACGGCGGGAGCGCAGGTGCTCCTGCAGGTCGCGGGCGTGGCGTTCGCGAACACCCGCGTGGTGCCCGACCTCACGGCCGCATACTTCTTCACGGCGATGCTCGGCACGCTCGGCGTGCTGCTGCTGGGCATCCTCGCCGTCGTGCTCGCCCCGCGCGATGCGCCACGGCCTGCGGCGCCGACACAGGTGTACCCGCCGGCATCCTGACCGACGGCGCACGTTCAGCGCGCGAACACCTTGCCGGGGTTGAGGATCCCCTGCGGGTCGAACACGCGGGTGATCTGCTGCTGCAGCTCCCACTGGTCGTCACCGAGCTCGTCGGCCAGCCAGCGGCGCTTGAGCACACCGACGCCGTGTTCGCCGGTCAGGGTGCCGCCGAGCCGCAGAGCGGCCCGGAACAGGTCGTCGGCGGCTGCCCAGATGTGCTCGGGAGCCTCGACGACCCCGAACTCGTCGGGCTCGGCGTCGAAGATGAAGTTGGGGTGCAGATTGCCGTCGCCGGCGTGCGCCACCGTGGGGATCACGACGCCGTGCTCGCGCTCGACACGGGTGATCTCGTCGAACATGGCGGGCAGGGCGCTGCGAGGCACCGACACGTCCTCGATGAGAGCCGTGCCGAGGGTCTCCATCGCGGGATGCATGGCACGGCGGATCGCGAGCAGCCGCTCGCCCTCCTCGCGATCGTGCGAGACGGCGACGGCGCCGCCGGCGGAGCGCAGCACCTCGGCGATGGCCTCGGCTTCGGCGCCTGCTGCCGGGCCGTCGGTCTGGATCGTCAGCTGGGACGCGCCGGGGGTCGGCGCCGGGAGCGCGAGCATCGTGTGCACGGCCGCAAGGGATGCGGCATCCATCAGCTCCATGATCGCGGGCTGGACGCCCGACGCGGTGACGGCGGCGGATGCCTCGGCCGCCGTCCGCACGTCGGGGAACGTCGCGGCGACGGTGCACACCTCGCCGGGGACGACCCGGCGCAGCTTGAGGGTCGCTCCCACGACGACGCCGAGCGTGCCCTCGGAGCCGATGACGAGCGAGGTCAGATCGAGGCCGGTGACGCCCTTCACCGTGCGGTGGCCGAGGTGCAGCAGGCGTCCGTCGGCGAGCACGACGTCGACGCCGAGTACCGCGTCGCGCACGACGCCGTACTTTGCGCACAGCAGTCCGCCCGCGCCGGTGGCGATGTTGCCGCCGACGGTGGAGATCGCCCGGCTCGCAGGATCCGGAGCCCACCACAGTCCGTGGTCCGCCAGGGCGTCGTTGAGGTCGGCGTTGAGGATGCCGGGCTCGACCACCGCGAGCAGGTCGTCGGCGCGCACCTCGAGGATGCGGTCCATCGCGCGCATCGACAGGGCGATCTCGCCGGAGCCCGCGTTCGCACCGCCCGCGAGCCCGGTGCCCGCACCGCGCGTGACGACGGGCGTTCCGGTCGCGCTGGCGATGCGCAGCGTCTGCTGCACGTCCTCGACGGTGCGCGCGTGCACGACAGCGAGCGGCGCGCCGGCGGCGGCATGGCCCGACTTGTCGGCGCGTGCGGCGTTGAGCGACGCGGGGGAGGTGTCGACGCGGTCGCCGAGGGCCTCGCGCAGCAGGGCGAGGGGATCGGATGCCGCGGTCACGCGATGCGCCGGCGGCCCGCGATGACGCCCACGGTGACGGCGACGACGCCGAATCCGAGGCCGATCCACGCGTTGCCCATCATCCACCAGGCGACGGTGGCCGACGCGTAGACGAGCAGCTCGACGATCGCGCGCACGAACGGGTGCACGGCGAACACGGCGCGGGGCGAGACGAACAGCGCCCACACCAGGATGGCGACGGCCGGGGCCGCGAGGCCCGCGAGGATGTTCCACGCGAACGGGAACATCGTGAAGCCCCACAGCGCGAGCGAGAGGATCGCGAAGATCTCGCACACGAACGCCAGCACATCGATCGCCGACAGCGGCGCGCGCATTCCGGGCGCCGGTTCGGCGGGCTGAGGAGGCGTGACGTGCGGCGTGTCGGACATGGCTTCCAGTCTACGTCGAGTGGATGCCGCCACCCTCGGCCCGGCGGTCCCGCGGGCCGTCCCGCATCAGGCGTTCGCGCCCGTCTCCGCGCGCTTCTGTCCGTTGCGCTTGCCGTTGCCGTTGCCGTTGCCGTTGCCGTTCGCGGTGGCGGCCGCGTCCGGCACAATCGCCGCGGCTGCCGACGGCTCCGTCGTCGCGGGCGTGACGCCGAGGCTCTGAGGCGCGCTCACCGCGCCGTTGCCCTTGCCGTTTCCTCTGCCGTTGTTGTCGGTGCTGCCGTTCGCGGCGCCGTTGCCGGCTCCGGTGTTGCCGCCGTTTCCGTTGCCGGTGCCGTTGGTGGGGGTGCCCTTGCCCGTGGACCCGCCGTTGCCGGTGGTTCCGCCGTTTCCGTTGCCGGTGCCGTTGGTCGGAGTGCCGGCGCCCGGGTTGCCCGTGTTGCCGTTGCCGACACCGTTGTTGTCGGTGTTGCCGTTGTTGCCCGTGCCCGTGCCCGTGTCGGCGTTGCCGTTGTTGCCGGTGCCTGCGTTGCCGTTGCCGTTGCCGTTGCCGTTGCCGTTGTTGCCGGTGCCTGCGTTGCCGTTGCCGCTGGTTGCGGGGGTGGTCGAGCCGGTGTCGCCGTTCGTGCTCGTGTCGTCCTTGCTCTGGCCGCCGGCGTTGCCCTGTCCGCCCGAGCCGTTGTCGCCCTGTCCGCCGGTGCCCTCAGCGGCGTCACCGGAGGAGGCTGTGCCCGAGCCGGCGGCAGTGCCGTCGGCCGTGCTGTCGGCGACCGTCACGGGCGCCGTGGCTCCGCCCGCGTCACCGCCGGTGACCGGCGCGGCCGGCAGATCCGAGGACGGCAGGTCCGCGGGTCCGGGCCCGGTCGTCCCGGGCAGCTGGAGCGCGGTGTCGACGGCACCGGTGTCGGGAACGAGCGGAGGCGTCGCCGGGGCGACGTCCGAGATGCTCGTGGGTGCGGGAACGGGATCCGTGCCCACAGGAGGGAGGGCCACGGCGGCGGCCACGACGCCGCCGACCACCACGAGGCTCGCCGCCGCGAGGCCGGACGCCGCGCCGATGCCCGCAAGCGCGGTCCCGCCGACGGCGACCGTCGATACGGCGGCCGCTCCGGCGCTCGCGCCGGCTGCGGCGACACCGGATCCGACGCCCGTGGCCGCGCCGGCCGCGGCACCCGCGGCACCCGTGCTGGCCGCGGCACCCGATCCGGCGGCGACACCGCCCGTGGCGGCACCGCCGGTCACGCCGACGGGCAGCGCCGAGGCGGAGCCGCCCTGGACGACCGCCTGCGGCATCGCTGCGAGCGCCACGATGGGCGCGCTGCCGCCCTGCACCGTGGCGAGGTAGCCGGCCGTGCCGACGGCGCCGAGCGCCAGCGGCAGCAGCACGAGCGCGAGCCGGCTGGAGACCTCTTTCGCCTCGCTGGCGACGATCGAGCAGCGGACGCACGCAGCGAGGTGCGCGTCGACCTTGGCGTGGTCGCGGCGCCCGAGATTGCGGCGCGCGTAGGCGCCGAGTCGCTCGATGGTCCATTGGCAGTCCGAGCCGTCTGCGACCGACTGCAGATGGGCCTGGATCCACGCCTCACGCAGCCCCTCGCGCGCACGGAACGTCAGCTGGGCGACGGCGGTCGCCTTCATGCCGAGCAGCGGCGCGATCTCCGCCGGCTTCATCTGCTCGATCTCGGAGTACCAGAGCACCTCCTGCCAGCGCGTGGGCAGGCTGCGGAAGGCGCGGTGGGTCAGTCCGCGGTCGAGTGCGGCCTCGCTGGCGTGCTCGCCGGCGGAGGGATCCTCCACGCCGTCGAGCTCGTCATAAGCCGTCTCGCGCCGCGCCCGCCCCCAGGCGGCGGCGGTGTTGCGGATGCTCGTGAACAGGTACGCGCGGAACGAGCCGGTGGGACCTCCGCCCGCCACGATCGACTGGTAGATGCGCGTGTACGCCTCTTGCACGAGGTCGTCGGGGTCGAGGCTCGAGGTCATGTTGCGGGCGACGGTCACGCCCGCCCGGTAGTGCCGCCGCCACAGTTCGCCGAAGGCGCTGCGGTCGCCTGATCGCGTGCGCAGCACCAGATCGGCGTCGCCGAGGACGACCTGCTCCTGCTGATCGCGGACGTCGTCGTGGTCCATGTGATTTCCCCAGTTCGCGGGCGATGCCCTGCGTCACTCCCCAGGCGCGACCCGTGCACGCGTCGCGCCGACAACCATTCTCGCCGTCGTCGGGCATTTTGGCCAGGGCGGATGCGTCGGCACGGCACCCGACGGGACGGCATCCGCTTTCCGACCCGGGTCTGGAAGTTCGCCGAAGAAATTCTCAGAAGTCGCGTAATAGACGGCGGATCATGCCGTCTCTTTCGTCAGAGTGGCACGCCGCCCGATGTGTGGGGCACGACGGTGGCAGCGCCCCCGCGGTTCACCCGCGGATCAGGCGGGGCTCGGAAGGATCTCGGGGGAGGGACTTCCGGCCCCGCCTTCGCATGTGCGCCGCGGCGTCAGGCGAGGCGGCCGTCGATCCAGACGCGCTGCACCGCGAGATCCGCGTCGAGCAGCACCGCGTCGGCGACGGATCCGACGTCGAGCCGGCCGAGGTCGGCGCGTCCGATCGCGAGGGCGGGGATCTCGCTCGCCGCTCGGAGCGCGTCGGCGAGCGGCACGCCCGCGCTCACGACGTGTCGCACGGCGGCGTCCTGCGTGAGCGTCGAGCCGGCGATCGCGCCGCCCTCGACGAGCCGGGCCACGCCGTCGGTCACCTGGACGGCGAGCCCGCCCAGCTCGTAGGAGCCGTCGGCGGCGCCCGCCGCGGCCATCGCGTCGGTGATGAGGGCGATGCGATCGCCGGCGGCGGCGAACAGCGTGGCGACGAGGGCGAGGTCGACGTGCACGCCGTCGGCGATGACCTCCAGCGTCACACGCTCGTCGCGCAGCGCCGCGACCACGGGCCCGGGGGCGCGGTGGTGGATGCCGGGCATCGCGTTGAAGGCGTGCGTGATGAGCGTCGCACCGGCGTCGAACGCGCGGCGCGCTGTGGCGGCATCCGCATCGGTGTGGCCGACGGCGACGGCGACGCCGGCCTCCGTGAAGCGGCGGATGGCGTCGAACGCGCCGGGCCGCTCGGGGGCGAGGGTGACCTGGCGGATCGTGCCACGTCCGGCCGCGAGCAGCGCGTCGACGGCGGCGGCGTCGGGCGCGCGCAGCAGGGACTCGGTGTGCGCGCCCTTGTGGCCGGGGTCGAGGAACGGCCCCTCCAGATGCGAGCCCAGGATGGTGGGGTCGGCCTCGGTGAGGTCGGCCACCATCGCCACGCGTCGCGCGAGGTCGTCGATCGAGGCCGTGATGAGCGACAGCACCGCCCGGGTCGTGCCGTGCGCGCGGTGCACGTCGCGCCCCGCGCGCACGGCCTCCGGCCCGTCGTCGAAGCTCGCCCCCGCCCCGCCGTGACCGTGGATGTCGATGAAGCCGGGGGCGAGGCATCCCCCTCGTCCGTCCACGGTCTCGGCGGCCGACGGATGATCCGCGCCCACACCGACCGCCGCGACGCGGCCGCCGTCGAACAGTGCCCACCCGTCGGGGCGGTCGCTGTCGACGGTGGCCGAACCGAACAGGCGGACGGAGTGGACGAGGATGCTCATGCGGTGCTCCGGACTATGCGGACGGGTGGGTCACTCGGTGACCCACGGGATCTCTTCGGACGGGTGGAAGCCGATGCCCATGCTGGTCCACAGCGGGCCGAGCGCACCGACGCGCGCGCGGAACGACTCCCACGTGCGCAGGTCGCTCTCGCCGGTGCGGGGCGACCAGCCGGCCTCGGCCGCCGCCGCGACGCGCGGGAACACCATCGTGTCGATGTCGGCGGCGGTGCGGATCGTCTCGGTCCACAGCGGCGCCTCGACGCCGAGGATGCCCTCGTCGCCCACGCCGGGAACCACGTCGGCGGGCTCCCACGAGTACGCGTCCTGCACGCTCGTGGGCCCGTTCGCCCACGTGAGGCCGAGCTCGGGGCCGCTGGGGTACTTCATGTCGAGGTAGATCGCGTCGGCAGGCGACAAGATGAGGCTCGCGCCGTTGTCGACGAACGTCTGCGCCTTGGCCGCGAAGCCCTCCTGCGGCGTGACGTAACCCCAGTACTGGCCGATCGTCGTGTCGGCGACGTCCTTGGCGGAGCCCGCCTCGTGCCACGCCACCGGCGTCTTGCCGAGATCGGCGATGAGGGCGCTCACGCGCGTCACGAAGTACGCGAAGTCGTCGTCGGCGGTCGCGAGCGACTCGTCGCCGCCGAAGTGCAGGTACGGCCCGGGCGTCATCGCCGCCAGCTCGCCGAACACGTCGGCCACGAAGTCGTAGGTCGCCTCGTCGTGGATCTTCAGCGACGAGAAGCCGACCGCGAGCGCCTCGAACGGCACCCCGGGCTCGGGGAGCGCGCCGCCTCCGTACACGTCCACGATCTCGCGCATGTGGTCCGAGATGACCGGGTCCTCGGCGAGTTCGGGGTACGCGAGCCCGACCGCGTGGGTGTGGCCGGGCATGTCGACCTCGGGCACCACGATCATGTGGCGGGATGCCGCGTACTCGACGATCTCGCGGTAGTCGTCCTTCGTGTAGAAGCCGCCCGGGTCGCCGCCGATCGCGGTGCCCGACGCCTTCTCGGTGAGCTCGGGACGCGAGGCGAGCTGGATGCGCCACCCCTGGTCGTCGGTGAGGTGGAGGTGCAGCGCGTTGAGCTTGAGCGAGGATGCGCGGTCGATGTACCCCTTGACGGTGTCGACCCCGTGGAAGTGGCGCGCGACGTCGAGCATCACGCCGCGGTACGCGAACCGCGGGGCGTCCTCGATCGCGACCGCGGGCACGACCCAGTCGCCGCCGTCACGGGCGACGAGCTGCCCGAGGGTCTGCACGCCGTAGAAGAGCCCGGCCGCGTCGGCGCCGGTGACGACGATGGATGCCTCGTCCACCGTGATCCGGTACGACTCGGGCGCCCCGCCGGCGGCGATGCGCAGCTCGATGCCGGCGGACTCGTCGGTCCCTGAGCCTGTCGAAGGGGCGGCCGGCGTCAGGCCGGTGCGGGCCGTGAGGGTCGCCGCGAGCGCGGCGGCGGCATCCGCGTCTCCCGACACGGACGTGGCGGACGTGAGCCGGAACGGCGCTCCTGAACCGGCCTCGATCGAGGCGGGTGCGGGGACGACGGCGGGAAGCGACACGGTGTCTCCATTCTGCGCGACCGGCGTGCAGCCGGCCAAGAGCACGGCGGCGAGAACGGCCGCGGCGGCGGTCCGTCCTCGTCGACGCGACATGTAAAGAGTCCTAACAAAAGGGGTGGGTCCAGCCTACCGGGTCGAGTTCCGTTATGCTCGGAGGGTCGCGACTGGCGTTGAGGTGGGACACCACCGGGGAGCGACCGACTACGGCATTCGACCGCACGCCTGGGCCGATGCGGGACCTCTTTTCCGAAAGCCGTGAGTCAGGAGATCGCATGACCGATCAGTTCTTCAACGCCCCCCTCGCCGAGGTCGACCCGGAGATCGCCCAGGTGCTCGAGCGCGAGCTCGAGCGTCAGCGCGGCTACCTCGAGATGATCGCCTCCGAGAACTTCGTGCCGGTGTCGGTGCTGCAGTCGCAGGGCTCGGTGCTGACCAACAAGTACGCCGAGGGCTACCCCGGCCGCCGCTACTACGGCGGCTGCGAAGAGGTCGACGTCGCCGAGGAGCTCGCCATCCAGCGCGCCAAGGCGCTGTTCGGCGCCGAGTTCGCCAACGTCCAGCCCCACTCCGGTGCCACGGCCAACGCCGCCGTGCTGCACGCGATCGCCCGCCCCGGCGACACGCTGCTCGGCCTGTCGCTCGACCAGGGCGGCCACCTCACGCACGGCATGAAGATCAACTTCTCGGGCCGGCTCTACAACATCGTCGCGTACGGCGTCGACCCCGAGACCAGCGTCATCGACATGGACGAGGTGCGTCGCCTCGCGATCGAGCACCAGCCGAAGGTCATCATCGCCGGCTGGTCGGCCTACCCGCGTCAGCTCGACTTCGCCAAGTTCCGCGAGATCGCCGATGAGGTGGGCGCGACGCTGTGGGTCGACATGGCGCACTTCGCGGGCCTCGTCGCCGCGGGCCTGCACCCGAGCCCCGTGCCCCACGCGCACGTCGTCTCGTCGACCGTGCACAAGACGATCGGCGGCCCCCGCTCCGGCTTCATCCTCACGAACGACGCCGACCTCGCCAAGAAGATCAACACGGCGGTGTTCCCGGGCCAGCAGGGCGGTCCGCTCATGCACGTGATCGCCGCGAAGGCGACCGCGTTCAAGCTCGCCGCGACGCCCGAGTTCAAGGAGCGCCAGGAGCGCGTGCTGCGCGGCGCCCACATCATCGCCGAGCGTCTCTCGCAGCCTGACGTCGCGGGCGCCGGCATCGCCGTCCGCTCGGGCGGCACCGACGTGCACCTGGTGCTGGTGGACCTCCGCGACGCCGAGATCGACGGCAAGCAGGCCGAGGACCTCCTGCACGAGATCCACATCACGGTGAACCGCAACGCGGTGCCCAACGACCCGCGTCCGCCGATGGTCACGTCGGGCCTGCGCATCGGTACGCCCGCGCTCGCCACGCGCGGCTTCGGCGACGCCGAGTTCACCGAGGTCGCCGACGTCATCGCGCTCGCGCTGCAGCCGGGCGCCGACGTCGAGGCGCTGCGCGTGCGCGTGGCCGCGCTCACCGCCGCCTTCCCGCTGTACCCCGGGCTGCACCAGTGACGGCCGCCAAGCTCGACGGCCGCGCGGCGTCCGCTGCGATCAAGGACGAGCTCCGCGAGCGCGTCGCGGCGCTCAAAGCGCGCGGCATCACTCCGGGCATCGCGACGGTGCTCGTCGGCGCCGACCCCGGATCGCAGCTGTACGTCGGCATGAAGCACCGCGAGTCCGAGGCCATCGGCATGAACTCGATCCAGGTCGAGCTGCCCGCCGAGGCCACGCAGGCGGAGGTGGAGGACGTCATCGACCGCCTCAACGCCGATCCCGCGTGCCACGGCTACATCGTGCAGCTGCCGCTGCCGAAGCACCTCGACACCGACGCGATCCTCGAGCGGATCGACCCCGCGAAGGACGCCGACGGGCTGCACCCGACCAACCTCGGTCGCCTCGTGCTCAACGTCAACGCGCCCATCACGACGCCGCTGCCGTGCACGCCGCGCGGTGTGATCGAGCTGCTGCTGCGCAACGACTACGACCTGAAGGGCAAGCATGTCGTGGTCGTGGGTCGTGGCGTGACGATCGGCCGCTCGATCGGACTGCTGCTGACCCGTCGCGAGATCAACGCGACGGTGACGCTCACGCACACCGGCACTGTCGACCTGCCGTCGTACCTGCGTCAGGCCGACGTGATCGTGGCCGCGGCCGGCGTCAAGCACATCGTCCGCGCCGAGGACGTCAAGCCCGGCGCCGCGGTGCTCGACGTGGGCGTCACGCGCGAGACCGACCCCGAGACCGGCAAGTCCCGCGTCTACGGCGATGTCGCGCCGGATGTCGTCGAGGTCGCCGGCTACGTGTCGCCGAACCCCGGCGGCGTGGGGCCGATGACGGTCGCGCTGCTCATGACGAACGTGGTCGAGGCCGCCGAGCTCGTCGCCGGTTGAGGAATCCCGAACGCGTGTCGGGAACGTGCGCTCTCGCCGAGCGCGCACGTTCCCGGCGCGCGTTTCGTATGCGCTCGGCGAGAGCGCACGATGTCGCCGGGGCTCCCTTCCCAGGTCAGGCGGCGACGGCCTCGCGCGGACGCGCGACGGTGGCTGCGGCATCCGTCGCGCCGAACGACGCCATGCCGCCGATCCAGCGCTCGCGGTCGGCGTCGGTGCGGTGGCGGACCTCCGCGAGGCGCGTGACGCCGCGCACCTTGATGCCGCAGTATTCGAGCGTCGCGGTCCGCAGCGACCGGATCGCCGCGTCGCGGTAGGTGAAGGTGTTCCAGAAGCCGGGGGAGTCCATCGTCATGACGATGCGCGCGGTGCGCCCGGTGAGCAGCTTGTCCCAGAGGCGGCCGGTCGGGCGGTATCGGTAGGCGAAGCCCGAGACGAAGACGCGGTCGATCCAGGTCTTGAGTGCCGCGGGCGACGAGCCCCACCACTGCGGGAAGAAGAACGCCAGGTGGTCGGCCCACTCGACGTCGCCGATGTACGACAGGATCTCGGGCGTGAGCGGTCCGTCGGCGTCGGTGCGCGGCATCCGCACCTCTCCTCGAGCGGAGGGATGTCCGGGCACCGGGTCGGCGGCGAGATCGATGATGCGCACCTCGGCGCCGGCCGCGCGGGCGGATTCGGCATACGAGTGGGCGAGGGCGTGGTTCAGGCTGTCAGGCAGCGGCGTGCCGATGATCACGAGGATGCGGGGAGAGGGCATTTCTACTCCTGGGGTGCGGGGGCGGCCTCTGCCGCCGGCTGGCTCTGGATGAACGCGATGAGGGTGTTGAGCTGGGTGTTCAGGCGAGGCACGTCGATCGGGTCGGCGGCGAAGGCGGGCGCGGCGAGCATGTCGGCGAAGTCGCGCTCCAGACGTGCGCCGGCGGTCTGCACGAGATGGGCGCCCTTCTCGGTGAGCGAGAGCAGGACGCTGCGGCCCGAGCCCGCAGGGGAGTCTGCGGTGATCCACCCGTCGGCCACCAGCGCCGGCACGCGCTTGCTGACGGCGGCCTTGGTGACGCCGAGGCAGAACGCGAGGCGCGTCATGTCGGTCGGCTCGACGCCGGCGAGGATCGCGAGGAACTGGAAGTGGTTGTAGCCCACGCCGAACTCCGCCTGCAGGACGGTGTCGGCGTAGGCGTCGATCTCGGCGACGAGTTCGTGGAGCGTGAAGCTCAGGCGGTCGGACATGACACTGAGTAAACCAGTTGACTCAGTGTGAGTCAACTAGTTGACAAAGATCGGTCCGCTACGCCGTGAAGCGCGCCAGGAACTCGCGGGTGCGCTCCTCGCGCGGAGCGCCGAACACCTCGGACGGCGGGCCCTGCTCCAGGATGCGGCCCGCATCGAGGAACACCACGCGATCGGCCACGTCGCGCGCGAACGCCATCTCGTGCGTCGCCATCACGATCGTCATGCCGTCGTCGGCGAGGTCTCGCACGAGATCCAGCACCTCGCCCACGAGTTCCGGGTCCAGCGCCGAGGTCACCTCGTCGAGCAGCAGCAGCTCCGGCGACGTCGCGACGGCACGGGCGATCGCCACGCGCTGCTGCTGACCGCCCGACAGCCGGTCGGGGTGCTCGGCGGCCTTGTCGGCGAGCCCCACGCGGTCCAGGAGCGCCGTGGCCGCGGCATCCGCCTCGCTCCTCTTCATGCGGTGCACGTGCCGGAGCGCGAGGGTGATGTTGTGCTGCACAGTGAGGTGCGGGAAGAGGTTGTACTGCTGGAACACGACGCCGATGCGGGCACGGACCGCGTCGACGTCGGCGCGCGGGTCGCTGATGTCGACGTCGCCGAGCACGATGCGCCCGTCGTCGATGGGCTCCAGGAGGTTCACGGTGCGCAGCAGCGTCGACTTGCCCGAGCCGCTGGCGCCGATCAGGGCGACGACCTCGCCCTGCGCGACTTCGAGGTCGATGCCGCGCAGCACGTCGTGGTCGCCGAACGACTTCCACACGTCTTCCAGGCGCAGGACGCTCATACGATCCCCCCGATCTGCTCGCGGGCGCGCACCCGGGCGGTGTACCAGTCGGTCAGCCGGATCGTCGGGATCGCGAGCAGCACGAAGAGCAGCGCTGCCACCACGTACGGCGTGAAGTTGAAGTACGCCGCCGTCTCGATCTGGGCGGCGCGGACGGCGTCGACGGCGCCCAGCAGCGAGATGAGACCGACGTCCTTCTGCATCGCGACGAAGTCGTTCATGAGCGCGGGGGTCACCTTGCGGAACGCCTGCGGCACCACGACGAGCCGCATCGTCTGGCCGTGGCTGAGCCCCAGTGAGCGGGCCGCGTGCCGCTGCGACGGATGCACGGCCTCGATGCCCGCCCGGAACACCTCCGAGACGTACGCCGAATACGTCAGCGTGAGCGCCAGCGTGCCCCAGAACTCCACCGGCAGCCGCACCGGGATCAGCTGCAGCCCCGGGATGCCGAAGCCCACGAGGTAGAGCACGATGATGAGCGGGATGCCGCGGAACACGTCCGTGTAGGCGGCAGCGAGCGCCCGCAGCGGCAGCCACACCGGCCCGCGCAGAGTGCGCAGCGTCGCCAGCAGCAGGCCGAACAACAGCACCAGCACCGCCGACATCGCGAGCACGCGCAGATTCAGCAGGAACCCGTCCCACACGCGAGGCAGCGACGCCAGCGCGATCTCCGGGTTGAAGAACTGCTGCTGCACGCGCGCCCAGCCGGGCGTGTTGATGATCAGCAGCCACGCGAGGACCGCGACCACCAGCGTCGAGACGATGCTGATGACGACGGATGCCGCCCCCTGGCGCTTGCGGAACGCGCGGCGCTCCAGCTCGACGGCGCTCACCGCGCGGGGTGGAGGGGCTGCCTCGCCGGGCGGGCTGCCGCCCGTGCGGGACCGGCCCGATGGGGAACTCATCGGGCCAGGGTAACGGCGTGCGTGCTCACTTCAGCAGCGGAGCCTGGCCCTCGCCGCCGAGCCACGTGGCGGCGAGCTCGTCGAGCGTGCCGTCCTCGCGCAGCGCGTCGACCGCGGCGGTCACCTTCGCCGTGAGCGGCGAGTCCTTCGCCAGCACGAGCCCGAACTCGTCGCCGGTCTGGCCGTCGGGCGTCGGCAGCTGTCCGACGAGCACTCCGTCGGTGAGCTCGACGCCGGAGATGTAGAACGCCGTGGGCAGATCGACGACGATCGCATCGACCAGACCGTTCTCGAGCGCGAGCTTGGCGTCGTCGTTGGTGTTGAACGCCTGCGCCGGCTGGGTCGGCTGGATCACCGACTCGATCGCGGTGAAGCTCGTCGTGCCGGTCTGGGCGCCGATCAGGAGGCCCTTCAGGTCGGCGATCGAGGTCGCGTCGGCCGCGGGCGAGGCGCCCGTGGTCACGACGACCTGCGTCGTCTCGTAGTACGGCGAGCTGAAGTCGACCGACTGCTTGCGCTCATCCGAGATCGAGAACTGCTGGAGGTTGAAATCGAAGTCCTTCGGCCCGGGCGCGATCGCCTCGTCGAACCCGGAGCGCACCCACACCACGTCGTCGGCGGCGAAGCCGAGTTGATCGGCCACCGCGTACGCGACTGCTGCCTCGAAGCCCTCGCCCGACGACGGGTCGTCGTCGATGACCCACGGGTAGTACGCGGGCTCGCCCGTCGCGATCGTGATCTTGCCCGGCGTCACCCAGCCGTCGGCGTCGCCGGTGGCGCCCGCGTCCGGCGTTCCACTGGATGCGCACCCCGTGAGGGCGAGCGCCGCGACGGCGACGC
Organism: Microbacterium sp. NPDC058389; assembly: GCF_042722305.1. Lineage (NCBI taxonomy): Bacteria > Bacillati > Actinomycetota > Actinomycetes > Micrococcales > Microbacteriaceae > Microbacterium > Microbacterium sp. NPDC058389. The sequence continues at coordinate 3,551 of NZ_JBHXJQ010000021.1, read as the reverse complement.
CGGCTGCGGCGAGACGGATCAGGCGGGTGCGACGCGACATGGTGCCTCCAGGAGTCGGGTGGGCGGCGCGCGTGCTGTCGCGCTGCCGCTCGTTCCATTCTCACGGCGTCGATGCGTCCCCGCCCGCGCGGGTCGCTTTGTTACACCCGCGAAGGCCTGCCGGGGTGCAGAATGGCCTCGACGGCCGCGAGGGCCGCGGATCGACGAGAGGTTTCGCGTGGCCGGCATCGACGGAAACTGGGCGATCGACGTCGTCACCCTGGCGGGCTCCCGCCGCTACGACCTCACGCTGGCGAGCGCCGGCACGACGTTGACCGGCACGTCGGTCGGCGACACCGGGCCGATCGCGATCCGCGACGGCAGCATCACGGGCGACACCGCCTCGTTCCGCATCGACTTCCTCGCGCCCCTGCCCATGTCGCTGCGATTCGTGCTGGAGGTCGTCGGCGACCGCCTGGTGGGGACGGCGCAGGTGGGCCCTTATCCGCCGACGAACGTGGTCGGCGTGCGCATGCCCTGAGCACCCCTCACCGCGGGCTGCGGCGTGCCTCGGCGGCGGCCAGGGCGGCGCGGGCGCCGTCGGTCGGGGCGATCGCCACGAGGCCGCGGTAGAGCGTCACGAGGGTGTCGACGTCGAGCTCGCCGGTGCGGGCGCGGTCGCAATGCACTGCCTGGATCGCGGCCTCGAGCTGGAAGCGCCCGATCGGGCGGCCGAGCGCGGCGGCGCGGCGCAGCAGCGCGGCCGCCTCGGCGATGAGGGCGCCGTCCCACCGCATGGGGTCCTGGGCGTCCAGCGGCGGCCAGGGGCTCTCCGCGCGAGCCGGCGCGCGCGACTGCGCGAACGTGAGCAGCGCGGCGAGCCCCCATGCCTCGGGCTCGTCGTCGAGGAGTGTGGCGGTGAGCACCGCGAGCCAGCGCGCCTCGTCCGCGAGGGACTCCCGGGGCTCGTCGCCCTGGTCGAGCCAGCCGATCGCGTACGCGCCGTAGATCGCCTCGAGCACGGGCGGCAGCCGGTCGGGCATGTCTGAGCGCGCGGGGACGCGGAACGGGATGCCGGCGTCGCGGATCCGTCGCTTGGCCCGCACGAGTCGCTGCGCCATCGTCGCGGGCGCCACGCCGAAGGCGCGGGCGATGTCGGCCGCCTCGAACCCGAGGACCGTCTGCAGCATGAGCGGCGTGCGGGCGGCCGGGTCGATGGCCGGGTGCGCGCACGCGAACAGCAGCTCGAGGCGCTTGTCGGGGATCGCGTCGGTGCCGGAGAGCTCGGTGACCGCATCGGGCGCGCGCTCATCCGCGATGACGGCCGTGAGTGCTTCGTCCAGCGGCACGCCGGTGCGATGAGCGGCGGAGCCCAGCACGTCGCGCAGTCGGTTGCGGGCCACGGTGACCAGCCACCCTTCGGGATTGGCGGGGATGCCGGCATCCGGCCACGTCCGCAGCGCGCGCTCGAACGCGTCGCCGAGGGCGTCCTCGGCGGCCGTCACGTCGTGTGTCGACGCCGCGACGACGGCCAGGATGCGGCCGTACGACGTCCGCGCGACGCGCTCGGCGGCCGCGCGGGCGTCGTCGGGGGAGGGCATCAGCCCGCGAACGGGGTCCAGGCGCCGTCGCGGAAGTGCGTCGAGCTCGGCCGGACCTCGACCGGGCCCCACGCCACCGACGGGGCCTTGCCGGCCCACGCGATCGCGGCGTCGAGGTCGTCGACCTCGATCACGAACGAACCGCCGAGCTGCTCCTTTGTGTCGGCGAACGGGCCGTCCTGCACACGCAGGCCCGCATCGCCGGCGGTCACCGTCGTCGTCACGGCGGACGGCTGCAGCACCTCGGCCGACACCAGCACGCCGGCGTCGTCGAGCGCCTTCGCGTACGCGTCGAACTCGCGCATGCCTTCGGCCCAGGCCTCAGGGCCGAGGTCGTCGGAGGTCATCTCGGGATAGTGGAGGAGGAGTGCGTACCGCATGGTGTCGTCCTTTCTCGTGGGTTGCGACACCTCTGTGACGATCGAGGCCGGCCCCGATCGACAGGACGCAGCGGATCAGCCGCCGAGCTCGTCGAGCATGCGCCGCTGCTCGTCGGTGAGGCCGTCGTTGAGCTCCCGGCGGCCGGCGGCGGCCTCGGGGCTCGGCACCGGCGGGGCTGCGGCATCCACGGCGTCCGTCTTCGTGCCCGTCGCCTTGTCGTAGAGGGCGCCCGCGTGCGATTCGACCTTGTCGTCGATCGCGGCGTAGATCGCCCACCCGATGAGCAGGATGATCGGCGGGAGGACGTAAGCCCAGATGGCGCCGAAGAAGCCGCCGCCGATGCGCACGCCCGACAGCAGCACCGTGGCGATCCAGATGAGGAAGGCCACCGCGAAGGCGATGAAGAACTCGACGAGCTTCTCGCCCGCCTTCGTGCGCCCGCCCGCGGACTTCGCCGCCGACGAGCGGAACCACTTCTCCACGAGCGGCTTGACCCAGATCACCAGCGCCGTCATGACGATGCCGGCCCACAAGGCCGCCCAGCCGACACGGGCCGGCGTCAGCCAGCCGACGATGAGCAGCACGACGATGTTGAACACCAACAGCGACACGAATCGCACGACCCACTTCTTCATGGCTTCACTCTGTCAGCTTCTTCGCTTCGCTGGGCCATGTTCCGACGATCGCCGGGGGCGGATGCCGCCTCCCGGTGCAGCCGCGTCAGTAGGAGGCGCGCTCGCCGCGGTCGCCGGTCGGGATGTAGCGCGCGGCGAGGGCTTCGGAGCCGCGCGCGAGGAGCGCGACGTCTGCGCCGACGAGCACGAACGACGCGCCCGCCTGGACGTACGCGTCCGCTGCGACCGGATCGAAGGCGTTGACGCCGACCGGTTTGCCGGCCGCGCGCACCGCGTCGAAGGCGCTCAGCGCGGCGGCGACGACGTCGGGGTGGGTCTGCCGGCCGAGCAGGCCCATGGATGCCGCGAGATCGGAAGGGCCGACGAACACGCCGTCGACGCCGTCCACGGCCGCGATCTCGGTGGCGGCCTCGACCCCGGCCGTGGTCTCGATCTGCACGAACAGCGACACGTGGTCGGCGGCGTCCTGCAGGTAGGCGTCGACGCGGTTCCACCGCGCCGATCGTGCGAGCGCCGAGCCCACACCGCGCGTGCCGCGCGGCGGGTAGCGGACCGCGGCGACCGCGGCCTCGGCATCCGCCTTCGACGACACCATCGGCACCAGGATGTTCTGGGCGCCGAGGTCGAGCACCTGCTTGATCGTCACGACATCGCCGATCGGCACGCGTACGACCGGTGTCACCGGGTAGGCGGCGACCGCCTGCAGCTGCGTGAGCACCGACTCGAGGCCGTTGGGGGAGTGCTCCATGTCGATGAGCACCCAGTCCAGGCCCGCGCCCGCGCAGATCTCCGCGACCAGCGGCGAGCCGGAACACACCCAGATGCCGGCGAGGGAGCGATCGGCGCCCGCGAGGGCGTCGCGGAAGGTCTGGTTCAGACGAAGCGGCATTCGATCACTCCCATGGGTCCGTAGTCGCAGTGCACGGTATCGCCTTGCTGCACCCACATGGGGCGG
>NZ_JBHXJQ010000020.1:71401-72402 GCF_042722305.1 Microbacterium sp. NPDC058389 | reverse complement strand
GACCGAGCCCCGTCGAAGCGTGCTTCGACGGGGCTCGGTCCCTTCCGGCGTCTACGCGCTGATGACACCCATGCTGAGCAGCACCAGCAGCAGCGAGCCGACCGCGACGCGGTAGACGACGAACGGCAGGAAGCTGTGCTTCGAGATCCAGTTCATGAAGAACGCGATCACGCCGAGCGCCACGACGAATGCCACGCCCGTGGCGACGGCGGTCTCGCCCAGCGTGAACACGCCCGGCTCGTCGAGGCTCTTGAACAGCTGGAAGAAGCCGCTGCCGAAGACGGCGGGGATCGCCAGCAGGAACGCGTAGCGGGCCGCGGCGGCGCGCTCGTAGCCCATGAACAAGCCGGCGGTGATCGTGCCGCCCGAGCGCGACACGCCCGGGATGAGCGCGAGCGCCTGCGCGAAGCCGTAGATCACGCCGTGGCCGACGGTGATGTCCTGGAGCTTGCGCTTCTTCGCGCCGTAATGGTCGGCGATGCCCAGCAGCACGCCGAAGAAGATCAGCATGCCGGCCGTGATCCACAGCGACCGCAGCACGGTCTCGATCTGGTCCTGGAACAGGATGCCGAGCACGACGATCGGGATCGAGCCGGTGATGATGAGCCAGCCCATCTTGGCGTCCGGGTCGTTGCGCGGGATCCTGCCGAACAGCGCACGGAACCAGTGCCCGATGATGCGCACGATGTCGCGCCAGAAGAACACCACGACGGCCGCCTCGGTGCCGATCTGCGTGATCGCGGTGAACGCGGCGCCGGGGTCCTGCGCGCCGGGCAGGAACTCCCCCAGGATGCGCAGGTGCGCGCTCGACGAGATCGGGAGGAACTCGGTCAGTCCCTGGACGAGGCCCAGGATGATCGCCTCGAGAAGCATGGGCGCCTTTCAGCCATGGAGAAGTGGGGGGGGGGGGGCGCCGCCGCCACCACGGGGCAAAAAGTGGGGGGGCAGGGTGGTTTAAAAAAAAGAAAGATACCCCCACACAAAAAAAGAAGATATAGGGG
>NZ_JBHXJQ010000020.1:0-71391 GCF_042722305.1 Microbacterium sp. NPDC058389 | reverse complement strand
TATGGGGTGTAACTCGGTAAGTCCCGGTACGAGGCCCCGTTTTATCGCGCCGTTACGCTTGGGCGCCTTTCCCCCAGGTAGACGTGCATCCCGCGGGCCGCGCCATCCACTCGGTGTCAGTACGTGCGGAGAAGGTCGGTGAGCACGGCCTGCCCGAACACGAGCGCGTCGATCGGGACCCGCTCGTCGACACCGTGGAACATGCCGGTGAAGTCGAGGTCGGCCGGCAGGCGCAGCGGCGCGAAACCGTAGCCGGCGATGCCGAGGGTCGCGAGCGCCTTGTTGTCGGTGCCGCCCCCCATGAGGTACGGGATGACCGGGGCGCCCGGATCGTGGCGGCCGAGCGCACCGACCATCGCGTCGACGAGGTCGCCGGAGAAGGGCACCTCGAGGCCGATGTCCTGATGCACGATCTCGACCTCGACGCCGTCTCCGACGATGCGGCGGATGTCGGCGAGGGCCGCCTCCTCCGTGCCCGGCAGCACACGCACGTCGACGAGCGCCTCGGCTCGGTCGGGGATGACGTTGTGCTTGTAGCCGGCGACGAGGCCGGTCGGGTTGGTCGTGGTGCGCAGGGTCGAGCGGAGGAAGCCGGATGCCGCGCCCGTCGCCGCGGCGATCGCGTCGGGGTCGTCCGAGGTTTCGCCTGTCAGCCCGGCGAGGCGCTCGGTCATCTCGCGCGTAGCGTCGGTGAGGGTCACCGGCCACGCGGTGCGGCCGAGCGCGGCAACAGCCTCGGCCAGGCGCGTCACGGCGTTCTGGGAGTGGAAGCTGGAACCGTGGGCGGCGCGGCCGCGCGCGACGAGGCGGATCCAGATGAGCGCCTTCTCGCCCACCTGCAGCAGGTACGCGTGGCGGTCGCCGACCGGGATCGAGTAGCCACCCACTTCGCTGATCGCCTCGGTGGCGCCCGCGAACCATTCCGGGTGATTCTCGACGACGAGGGCCGACCCCTCGACGCCGCCGTTCTCCTCGTCGGCGAAGAACGCCAGCACGAGGTCGCGCTCGGGCTGCTCGCCCGCACGCAGGATGTCGGCGACCGACGTGAGGATCATGGCGTCCATGTCCTTCATGTCGACGGCGCCGCGGCCCCACAGCAGGCCGTCCTTGACCACGCCCTCGAACGGGTCGACGCTCCAGTCCTCGGCGATCGCGGGGACGACGTCGAGGTGCCCGTGCAGCACGAGCGCGGGCTTGCCGCGGTCACGGCCGGGCACGCGCGCCATGACGTTCGTGCGGCGAGGGATGGGCTCGTAGAACTCGGGCTTCAGCCCCAGGCCTTCGAGGTACGCGCCGACGTACTCGGCGGCCTCCCGCTCACCGGCGGAGCGACCGCCGCCGTGGTTCGTCGTGTCGAAGCGGATCAGGTCCCTCGCGACAGCGGCGACCTCGGGAAGTTCGGCTTCGGGCATGCCTGCAAACCTATCGTCTCGAACCGGTGACTCGAATCAGGGGGAAATGCCGAAGGCCCCCTTTCGGGGGCCTTCGACTTCTGTGCGCGAGGGGGGACTTGAACCCCCACGCCCTATACGGGCACTAGCACCTCAAGCTAGCGCGTCTACCTATTCCGCCACCCGCGCAGGTGGTTTTCGGTTTCGCAACCGAGGAATGACATTACCACGTCACTCGGGGTTCAACGAATCGCGCGCAGCCCGGGCGCGTCAGCCCATCGACACGCCGAACAGCAGACCGAGCACGTACGTCACCGCAGCGGCCCCGAAACCGATCGCCAGCTGCCGCAGTGCACGCTTGAGAGGCGGTGCTCCCGACAGCAGACCGACGGCCGCACCCGTCGACATGAGGGCGACGCCCACGAGCACGAGCGCGAGCACGACGGCCGTCAGTCCCGACAGCCCGAAGATCCACGGCAGCACCGGGATGATGGCGCCCGACGCGAAGAACAGGAAGCTCGACAGTGCTGCCCCCCACGCGCTGCCGACGACCTCGCCGTGGTCGACGAGCTCGATCGGGCCGCTGTCGGCACGCCCGCGGCCGAGCGCCTGCGCCTGTGAGACGACACGGCGGGCGCGCGCCGAAGCCTCGGCCTCGGGCATCCCCCGCGTCCGGTAGACCAGGGCGAGCTCGTTCGCGTCGATGTCGAGGTGCGGGAGCGCGATGTCGGCGAAGTCGCTCGGCTCGGTCGCCGCGAGCAGCTCGCGCTGCGAGCGGACCGACACGAACTCCCCCGCACCCATCGACAGGGCGCCCGCGAGGAGACCGGCGACGCCGCTGAAGAGCACGAACTGACTGCTGGCGCCGGTGGCGCCGATTCCCATCACGAGCGCGAGATTCGACACCAGGCCGTCGTTGGCGCCGAACACGGCGGCGCGGAACGTGCCCGACAGACGACGGCGGCCGCGGGCGGCGAGGCCGCGCACGACCTCGTGGTGCACCTTCTCGTCGGCGGCCATCGTGGGGGTGGCGAAGGGCTCGTCGTCGTACGGTGAGCGCGCCTCGGCGTTCTGTGCGAGCGCCAGCACGAAGATCGACCCGAACCGCTTGGCCATCGTGCCGAGCATGCTCGTGCGCACGTCGGGGCGGGGCGGCTTCGCCGGCTCGCCGCCGAGCAGTCCCAGCCAGTGCGCCTCATGGCGCCCCTCCGCCTCGGCGAGGGCGAGCAGGATCTCGCGCTCCTCGCCCTCACGACGGCCGGCGAGCTCGCGGTACACGCGGGCCTCGGCCCGTTCGTTCACGAGGTACTGCGCCCATCGGCGGCGATCACGGTCGGTCGGTGCGGCGGGCGCGCTCACTCGAGCCTCCAGTCGGATTTCGGGGACTCGTCAACGGTAGTCAGCGCCCGCGGCCGGACCGCCCCGAAACCGAGGATTGCCAGCATTTCGGGGTTCCGAACCGCTCCGCAGGCGTCAGGAGTGCACGCGCTTGCGGAGCACCTCGATGCGCGCCTGCAGCTGCGTCACGGTCGCGTGCGAGACCGCGGGCCCGCCGCAGATGCGGCGCAGCTCGGCGTGGACGAGGCCGTGCGCCTCGCCGGACTGCCGGGCGTAGAGACCGACGAGGCTGTTGAGCAGCTGACGCTGCTCCTTCAGCGTGCGGTGCAGCGCCTGCGGCAGCGCGGGCTCCTCCTCCGGCGCGGCCTCGCGCTCGTGCGCCTCCCGGGCGGAGCGGTGGCGGGACTGCCGCGATACGCGCGACATCAGCACGTCGTGCACCTGGTCGGGTTCGAGCAGGCCCGGGATGCCGAGGAACTCCTCCTCCTCGGGCGTGCCGGGCACCGCGAGCTGACCGAACTCCTTGCCGTCGAACAGCACGCGGTCGAAGTGGGCGAGCGAGCCGAGCGCCTGATAGGTGAACTCCTGCTCGAGCGCGTCCGACGCCTTGTCCTCGCGCTCGGCCGCGTCCATCATGTCTTCTTCGGCGTTCCACTCGTCGTCGCCGTCCGAATCGCGGTCCAGCGCGTGGTCGCGCTGCACCTCCATCTCGTTGGCGAGCGCGAGCAGCTGCGGCACGTTCGGCAGGAACACGCTCGCGGTCTCGCCGCGCCGGCGGGCCCGCACGAAGCGGCCGATGGCCTGCGCGAAGAACAGCGGCGTCGAGGCGCTCGTGGCGTACACGCCGACCGCGAGCCGCGGCACGTCGACGCCTTCCGACACCATGCGCACGGCGACCATCCAGCGGCCGGCGGACTTCGAGAACTCCTCGATTCGCCCCGACGCCTCGGCCTCGTCCGACAGCACGACGGTGGGCGGCTCTCCGGTGATCTCGTGCAGGATCGCGGCATAGGCGCGCGCGGCGGTCTGATCCGTCGCGATCACCAGGCCGCCGGCATCCGGGACATGCTCGCGCACCTCGGTGAGGCGCCGGTCCGCCGAGCGGAGCACGGCGGGGATCCAGTCCCCCTCGGGATCGAGAGCGGTGCGCCACGCCTGCGACGTGATGTCCTTCGTGTTGTCCTGCCCGAGCTGGGCCTCCATCTCCTCGCCGGTCTTCGTGCGCCAGCGCATCTGCCCGGCGTAGACCATGAACAGCACGGGGCGCACGACGCCGTCTTCGAGCGCGCGCCGGTAGCCGTAGGCGTAGTCGGTGCGCGAGACGCGGATGCCCTTGTGGTCGGGGTGGTATTCGACGAACGGGATCGGCGCGGTGTCGCTGCGGAACGGCGTGCCGCTCAGCAGCAGCCGCCGGGTCGCCCGCGCGTAGGCCTCGCGCAGCGCGTCGCCCCAGCTGAGCGCATCGCCACCGTGGTGCACCTCGTCGAGGATCACGAGCGTCTTCGCATCCATCGTGAGGCGCTGGTGGACCGACGCCTTCACCGCGACCTGCGCGTAGGTCACGGCGACACCGTGGTACTGCCGCGCGGGGACGAAGTGCCGGTTGCTGAACGCGGGATCGAGCCGGATGCCGACGCGCGCGGCGGCGTCGGCCCACTGGGTCTTCAGGTGCTCGGTGGGGGCGACCACGACGATCCGGTTGACGATACGGCGACGCAGCAGCTCGCTCGCCAGGCGGAGAGCGAACGTCGTCTTGCCTGCGCCGGGGGTCGCCGCCGCGAGGAAGTCGCGCGGCCCGCCGCCCGCGCCGTCGGGCCCGTCGAGCGAGAAGTACAGGTCGAGCGCCTCGGCCTGCCACGCGCGCAGGCGCTGGGCCGTGCCCCACGGCGCACGCTGCGGGTACGTCGGGCTCAGATGCTCGGCCGCGAACGATCCGATGTGGGGATCGGACGCCGTCACGTCGGGACGTTCTTCGAGCAGGGGTGCGGCGGCTGATTCGTCGGTCACCGAACACCCCTTCCCCGTAGACAACGAGTCACCACGATAAACGACCCGGACGACATCGAGGGTCGGGACGCCGCCGGGTCGCGGCATCCGATCCCGTCCTCTCCGCGCCGCGATAGCCTGACAGTCGGTCACAAGCCGAGGAGGACGCGAGCCACATGCCCACACGCGAGGATCACCGGAGTCCCTACGTCGCCAACGCCGAGCCGCACCCGTGGCGGCGGTACGTCGCGCTGGGCGACTCGTTCACCGAGGGCGTCGGCGACCCCGAGCCGGCGGCGCCGAACGGACTGCGCGGCTGGGCGGATCGCGTCGCCGAAGTGCTGTCGGAGCAGGTCGACGACTTCGCGTACGCCAACCTGGCGATCCGCGGGCGGCTCATCGGCCAGATCGTCGAGGAGCAGGTGGAACCGGCGATCGCGCTGCGCCCCGACCTCGTGACGTTCTCGGCCGGCGGCAATGACGTCATCCGGCCCAACGGCGACCCCGACCACGTCGCGCAGCTGTTCGAGGACGCCGTCGTGCGCCTGTCCCAGGGCGGCGCGACGGTCGTCGTCTTCACCGGCATCGACACGGCGTTCACGCCGGTGTTCCGCGGCATCCGCGGCAAGGTCGCGATCTACAACGAGAACATCCGGTCGATCGCCGACAAGTACGACTGCATCGTCGCCGATCAGTGGGCGCTCAAAGAGGTGCAGGACATGCGCTTCTTCGACGACGACCGCCTGCACTACAACGCGCTGGGCCACCACGAGATCGCCCGCATGGTGCTGCGCGCGCTGAACGTCCCCAACGACCTGCAGCCCATGCAGCCCGACCCGCTGCCGCTGCGCACGTGGCGCGAGGCGCGAGCCGTCGATCTCGTGTGGGCACGCGAGTACCTCGTCCCCTGGGTGCTGCGGCGCCTGCGCCACCAGTCCTCGGGCGACACCGTCTCGGCGAAGCGACCCGACCCACTGCCCGTGACGACTCTGGCACCCGGCAAGGACGCGGCGGCCCACCGCGGCGAGGAGGTCTGAGACGTGACGACGCACCTGATCACCGGCGCCGGCTCCGGAATCGGCGCCGCTCTGGCCGATGTGCTCAGCGCTCGTGGTGACGAGCTGTGGCTGCTCGTGCGCGACGCCGGCCGAGCCGCGCAGCTGCGTGAGCGGTTCCCAAGCGCGCAGACCCTCGTCGGCGACCTCGCCGACCCCGCCCGCCTCTCGTGGGCGTTCAGCCACCAGAGTGTGCCGCCGCAGCTGGACTCGCTCATCCACGTCGCGGGCATCGTCGAGCTCGGCTCCGTCGCCGACACCCCCGTCGCGACGTGGCAGCAGCAGCTCAACGTCAACGCCGTCGCCCCCGCCGAGCTCACCCGGCTCATGCTGCCCGCCCTGCGGACGGCACGCGGGCACGTCGTGTTCGTGAACTCGGGCGCGGGTCTGCGGGTCAGCCCCGAGTGGGGCTCGTACGGTGCCAGCAAGTTCGCGGTGCGGGCGATCGCCGACGCGCTGCGCGAAGAGGAGCGCCCCCACGGGGTGCGCGTGACGACCGTGTATCCGGGCCGTACCGCCACTCCGATGCAGGAGAAGGTGCACCAGCAGGAGGGATCGGCCTACGATGCGGCCCGCTGGATCGACCCGGCCTCCGTCGCGACCGCGATCGTCGCCGCTCTCGACCTGCCGCGCGACGCCGAGCTCACCGAGCTGACGGTCCGCCCCGGCGCCTGAATCGCGCCGTCCGGCACCGCGGCGTTCAGCGGGCGCGCAGCTCCCACAGCGCCACCGCGCTCGCCGCGGCGACGTTGAGCGAGTCGACGCCGCCGGCCATCGGGATCGTGACGACCGTGTCGGCGGCCTCCAGCGCGCGCCGTGACAGACCGTCGCCCTCGGCTCCGAGCATCAGTGCGACCCGCTCGGGCCGCCGCGCGCTGAACGCGTCGAGCGACACCGCGTCGTCGGCCAGCGCGAGTGCCGCCAGCTCGAACCCGGCTTCGTGCAGCACGCCGCGGGCCTCGGACCACTCCGGCAGCCGCGTCCACGGCACCTGGAACACGGTGCCCATGCTGACGCGCACGCTGCGCCGGTACAGCGGGTCGGCGCACCGCGGGCTCACGAGCACCGCGTCCGCGCCGAGTCCGGCGGCGGCCCGGAAGATCGCGCCCACGTTCGTATGGTCGACGATGTCCTCCAGCACGACGACCAGCCGGGCATCCCCCACAACGTCGGCGACGGCCGGGAGCGGGGGCCGGTGCATCGCCGCCAGTGCTCCGCGGTGCACCGCGTACCCGGTGAGCGACTCGGCGATGCCGGGCGTCACGACGTACACCGGTGTGGCGGCATCCACGAGGTCCTCGATGTCGGCGAGCCACTTCTCCTGCACGAGCACCGAGCGTGGGCGATGGCCGGCGGCGAGGGCCCGGGCGATGACCTTCGCGGATTCGGCGATGTAGAGCCCGCCCTCGGGCTCCAGCACGCGGCGCAGCGCGACGTCGGTGAGGTCGCGGTAGTCGGCGAGGCGTTCGTCGGCGGCGTCGGTGATCTCGAGGACTGGCACGCCTCATCGTCCCACGCCGACACGTTCAGCCGGCGAGGCCGACCGCCGCCCAGGCGCGCGCGGTGATCGCGAACGCGCCGTCACCGAGGTCGTCGCGCAGTGCGCGCTCCAGGCGTGCGACCGCCTCATCGTCGAGCGTCGCGACGTAGCGTCCGGCAGGGCCCACGCCGCCCAGGAACGGCGCCCACCAGTCGTCGAAGTCGCGGAAGGCGACGGTGCAGCCGACGACGGCCTGCGTCACATCCTGCACACCCGCGCGCTCGAAGATGTCGACGAGCTGGCCCTCGGAGGCGCCGTTCATCCCGGACTCGGTGCGCACGTCGGGGTCGAGGACCGTGGCGACGCGCCAGAAGTCCGAGAGTGGTCCGCTGCCGCCGCCGTGGTCCCACACGCACGCGCTCACCCGGCCGCCGGGCGCGGTGACGCGCGCCATCTCGGCCACGCCGCGCACCGGGTCGGTCATGAAGTGCACCACGAGCTGCGCGAGCGCGGCGCCGAACACGCCGTCGGGGAACGGCAGCGCCTCGGCCGCGGCGACGCGCACGTCGGCCTCGGGGCAGGCCTCCGCCGTCGCCGCCGCGAACACGGGTTCGGGGTCGACCGCCGCGAGTGTCTCGGCGCCGCGGCGCCGGGCCAGCTCGAGGGTCAGCATCCCCGGTCCGCACCCGACGTCGAGCACCCGTGCCTTCGCGGGCACGCCGTCGAGCCCGATCGCCGCGAACTCCTCCGCCAACGGCGTCGAGAATCGACCCATGAATGCCGCGTAACCCTGTGCGCTCACCCCGCCGAAGCCGCTCACGGCCTCATCCTGGCACTCCGGCGCCCACGCCGTAACATGCCCGAAAACCGCGAGGCCTACACTCGACCCCGAAGGGGGTGCGCCGTGACGACGATCGCGACCGAATTCGACGCGAGAACGACGGATGCCGTGGCCGCCGCGGTCTCGGAGCTGTCGGGCCGACGCATCGCGGTGCTGACCGGCGCCGGCGTCTCCACGGACTCGGGCATCCCCGACTACCGCGGCGCAGGCGCACCCGTGCGCACGCCCATGACGGCGGACCAGTTCCTCTCCAGCGAATCCGCTCGCCGCCGGTACTGGGTGGGCAGCCATCTCGGGTGGAAGGCCTTCGCAGCCGCCGCGCCGAACGCCGGGCACCGCGCGCTCGCCACGCTGGAGGATCGCGGCCTCGCCACCGGCGTCGTGACCCAGAACGTCGACGGCCTCCACGTGCGCGCCGGCAGCCGCCGCGTCGTCGAGCTGCACGGCACGATGCGTCGCGTCTTCTGCACACACTGCGGTCAGGTGTTCGACCGCCGGGACCTCGCGCGCCGGGTCGAAGACGACAATCCGTGGATCCGGGTGCCCGAGAACGTCCCGCTCGGCCCCGACGGCGATGTGCTGCCCGAGAGCACCGACGGCTTCGTCATCCCGGACTGCAGCGTCTGCGGCGGGATGCTGAAGCCCGACGTCGTGTTCTTCGGGGAGTTCATCCCCGCCGCCAAGTTCCGCGAGGCCGAGCAGCTCGTGCACACCAGCGAGGCGCTCGTGATCGCCGGGTCGTCGCTCGTCGTGAACTCCGGCATCCGCCTGCTCGAGCGCGCCCGACGCCGGCGCCTGCCGGTCGTCATCGTCAACCGCGGCGCCACGCGCGCCGATGCGCGCGCGACGGTCAAGATCGACGCCGGCACCAGCGAGGTGCTCCAGGCCCTCGCCGACGCCCTGCCGTCGCGGGCCTGACTCCGCGCTCGGCTGATTCCAGGCTTGCCGGCATCTCACGCCGATAGGGTCGAACGGTGACTGCGCTGACCCTGATCCGCCACGGCGAGACCGACTGGAACCTCGAGCGACGCATCCAGGGGTCCACCGACATCCCGCTCAACGACACCGGACGGGCGCAGGCCCGTGCGGCCGCCGACGAGCTCGCGGCCGAGTTCGACCGCCGTGGGGTGACGCCGATCGTGGTGTCGAGCGACCTGCAGCGGGCGCATGAGACGGCACGCATCATCGCCGCCGTCCTCGATGCCGATGCGCCGATCCTGTACCCCGAGCTGCGTGAGCGCCGCTACGGCGATGCCGAAGGGATGCTGGTATCGGAGTATCGCGCACACCACGGCGGACCCGGGCGGGCGCCCGCGGCCGGCGAGGAGGAGAGCGCGCTCCTGCGTGCCCGCGGCGTCGACGCGCTGCGCCGCATCGCCGCCGACGTGCGTCGCGCGACCGCGCCCACCGACGTGCCGGTCATTGCCGTGTCGCACGGCGGCCTCATCGCCGAGCTCATCCGTCACGCCAGCGGCGACACCCTCCCTCTCGCCGGCGAGCGGATCGGCAACGCCTCGGCTCACCGCTTCGTGGTCGAGCGCGACAGCCTGCGCCTGCTCTCGTACAGCGCCGTCGCCGCGTAAGTAGGCGCCGACGGCGCGGCTCAGCCGCTCGCCCGGGCGAGCACGCTCCGCGCGTGCCGCAGCACGGGCTCGTCGACCATCGCGCCGCCGTACGAGAAGACTCCCCGCTCCCCCGTCGCGGCGGCGAGCACGCCCCGCGCCCACGACACCGCCTTCTCGTCAGGACGGTAGGCGGCACGGATGATCGCGACCTGCGAGGGGTGGATGCAGGCCGTCGCCCGGAATCCGGATGCCGCGGCATCCGCCGCCTCGATGGCCAGGCGCTTGGTGTCGTCGATGTCGAGGTGCACGGCGTCGATCGCGGCCTTGCCGCGCGCGCCCGCCGCGAGCAGCACGCGCGCTCGTGCGTACCGGGCGATGTCGCGGTAGCGCCCGTTGGGCTTGCGGCTGGATGTGCCGCCGAGCGACGCGACCAGATCCTCGGCGCCCCACATGAGCGCCACGACGTTGTCGAGCGCGGCGATGCGGTCCGCCTGGGCGACACCCTTGGCCGTCTCGCACAGCGCCACGACCTCGAATCGGGGATCCAGTCGGCCGATGCGCTTGGGCGACTCCGCCTTGGCGACCATGATGCGCCGGTAGTCGGTCTGCGAGAGCGTCGACAGGTCGGCGGTGAACGCGTCGGTCTCGGGCGGGTTGACCCGCACGATGACGCGGTCGGGGTCCAGCTCCGACTCGATGAGGTGACCGCGTGCCGCCGCTTTGTGGGCGGGGGCCACGGCGTCTTCGAGGTCGAGGATGACGGCATCCGCGCGTTCCATCGCCTTCGCGTAGCGCTCCGGGCGGTCGGCGGGGCAGAACAGCAGGGCGGGTCCGAGATCGAAGCTCACGGGTTCTCTCCTTCGGCGGGCTCAGGCGTGCACCACATGAGCGCGGTGCGGGTGGCCAGGGCGACGACCTCGCCGTGCTGGTTGCGGCCCGTGTGCTGCAGCGTCACGATGCCCTGACCCGGTCGGGACGATGACAGGCGCTTGGCGGTGACCTCCGTCTCGGTGTACAGCGTGTCGCCGTGGAACAGCGGGGCGGGGAACGAGACGTCGGTGAGCCCGAGCTGCGCGACGAGCGTGCCCTGCGTGATCTGCGACACCGAGGCGCCGACCATCGTCGCGAGCGTCCACATCGAGTTCATGAGGCGCTGCCCGAACGGCTGACCCGCCGAGAACGCGGCGTCCAGATGCAGCGCCTGGGTGTTCATCGTGAGCGACGAGAACAGCACGTTGTCGGCCTCGGTCGCCGTGCGGCCCGGCCGGTGCAGGTAGCGTGCGCCCACCTCGAGCTCGTCGTAGTACAGCCCGCGCTGGACGATGACTGCCGTGCTGTCGGGGTCGCTCACGGTGTCACGCTACCCCGAGCGCCCGCGCGATGACGAGCAGCTGCACCTCGTTCGTGCCCTCGCCGATCTCGAGGATCTTCGAGTCGCGATAGTGGCGGGCCACCGGGTACTCGTTCATGAACCCGTTGCCGCCGAACACCTGTGTCGCGTCGCGGGCGTTGTCCATCGCGGCGTCGCTCGCCGTGAGCTTGGCGATCGCCGCCTGCGTCTTGAACGGCTTGCCCGCGTCCCGCAGGCGTGCGGCGTGGTGCCATGCGAGCCGTGCGACGTGCACGCGCTGCTGCATGCGGGCGAGGAGGAACTGGATGCCCTGCCGCGTGGCGAGCGCCTCGCCGAACACGGTGCGCTTCTGCGCGTAGTCGACGGCGGCTTCGAGGCATCCCTCCGCCGCACCGGTCGACAGCGCGGCGATCGCGATGCGCCCCTCGTCGAGGATGTGGAGGAAGTTCGCGAAGCCGCGGCCGCGCTCGCCGAGGAGGTTGCCTTCGGGCACGCGCACGTCCTGGAAGGTCAGCGGGTGCGTGTCGGAGGCGTGCCAGCCGACCTTGTCGTAGGCAGGCTCGACCGTGAAGCCCGGCGTGCCGTTGGGCACGACGATCGTCGAGATCTCCTTGCGTCCGCCCGACTCGCCGGTCACCGCGGTGACGGTGACGAAGCGCGTGATGGCGGTGCCGGAGTTGGTGATGAACTGCTTCGACCCGTTGACGACCCACTCGCCGCCGTCCAGGCGGGCCGTCGTGCGGGTGGCGCCCGCGTCCGACCCCGCCTCGGGCTCGGTGAGCCCGAACCCGGCGAGCGCGCGGCCCGCGAGCAGGTCGGGCAGCAGTTCGTGCTTCTGCTCCTCGGTGCCGAACCGGAACACCGGCATGGCCCCCAGGCTCACGCCCGCCTCGAGGGTGATCGCGAGCGACTGGTCCACGCGGCCGAGCGCCTCGATCGCCAGGCACAGGGCGAAGTAGTCGCCGCCCTGGCCGCCGTACTCCTCGGGGAACGGCAGGCCGAACAGCCCCAGCTCCCCCATCTGCGCGACGACGTCCAGCGGCAGCGTGTGCGTGCGGTCGGCCTCGTACGAGCGGGGTGCGACGACCTCGTCGGCGAACTGGCGCACCAAGCCCGCGAGCTCGCGCTCGTCGTCGGTGATGTCGTAGTCGTAGTCGGGCATCAGTCGTTCTCCTTCACGTGTGCGAGCACCTGGTCGCGCCGCACCTGGTCTCCGACGGCGACGTCGATGCGCACGACTCCGGCGTGCGGCGCCGCCACCGGGTGCTCCATCTTCATGGCCTCGATCGTCGCGATCCGGTCGCCCGCGGCGACCGTCGCACCGTCGGCCACGTGGACGGCGACGACCGCGCCCGGCATGGGGGCGCGCAGTTCGGGATCGGATGCCGCGGCTCCCTGCTCGCGGGCCGCCCGGCGCCTCTCGGCCGCCTGCCGGCGTGTCAGCGGCCGCAGCGCGGTGGTGACGCCGTCGGCGTGGACCCACAGCAGGCCGTCGTCCGCGGTGGCGGCGACGACGCCGTCGGAGACGAGCGCGGCCTCCTCGCCGACGAGGATGCGACCATCGCCGGTCTCGAACGCCGCTGCGACGGGCACGGCGGGAGCGCTCGCGCGCCAGCCCGAGCGCGCCGACCACAGGTCGGACGCGTGCGACGGACGGGCGACGGCGGTGGCGGCATCCCGGTCTGCCTCCACGCGTGCCGCAGCGGTAAGGGCGCCGGCGGTCGGCTCGGGGGCCGTGTAGGCGGGCAGGCGCTCGATGAGCCCGGTGTCCATGTCGCCGCTGCGCACGCCGTCGTCGGCGAGGAGCGTGCGGAGGAAGCCGATGTTCGTGTCGACGCCGAGCACGACGGTGTCGGCGAGCGCGGCATCCAGCCGCTCCAGCGCCGTCGCGCGATCCGGGGCGTGGGCGATGACCTTCGCGATCATGGGGTCGTAGTCGGCGGTGACGACGCTGCCCGTCTCGACGGCGCCGTCGGTGCGGACGCCGGAGGCCGCACGCCACACCAGTACCTCGCCGGTCGCGGGGAGGAATCCGCGCTCGGGCGACTCCGCGTACACGCGCGCTTCGATGGCGTGCCCGTCGAGGCGCACATCGGCCTGCGCGAGGTCGAGCGGGCTTCCCGCGGCGATGCGCAGCTGCTGCTCGACGAGGTCCACGCCCGTCACGAGCTCCGTCACGGGGTGCTCCACCTGCAGGCGCGTGTTCATCTCGATGAAGAAGAACTCGTCGGGACGCTCCGCGGCCACGAGGAACTCCACGGTGCCGGCTCCGCGATAGTCGACGGATGCCGCTGCCGCACACGCCGCTGCGCCCAGTCGTGCGCGCGTCGCCTCGTCGACGACCGGCGACGGCGCCTCCTCGACCACCTTCTGGTGTCGTCGCTGCAGGGTGCATTCGCGCTCGCCGAGATGGACGACGCCGCCGTGCGCGTCGGCGAGCACCTGCACCTCGATGTGGCGTGGGCGCTCGATGAGCCTCTCCAGCAGCAGCGTGTCGTCGCCGAACGCGGCGGCCGCGACGCGGCGGGCCGTGGCGAGCGCGTCGGGCAGCTCGGCGGCGGAGCGCACCACCTGCATCCCCTTGCCGCCGCCGCCGGCCGAGGGCTTGACCAGGAGCGGATACCCGGTGGCGTCGGCGGACGCCGCGATGTCGGCATCCGTCATCGCGGTGCCGTTGTCTCGGGTGGCGCTGAATCCGGGCACGGTCGGCACGCCATGGCCGGCGACGTGCTCCTTCGCACGGATCTTGTCGCCCATGACCTCCAGCGCGCGCTCGCCCGGGCCGATGAAGACGATGCCGGCGGCGGCGCAGGCGCGGGCGAACGCGACGTTCTCGGACAGGAACCCGTAGCCGGGGTGCACGGCCTGCGCGCCGGTCTCGACGGCCGCGGCGACGACCGCGTCGACGTCGAGGTAGGACTGCGCGGCGGGAGCGGGTCCGATGCGCACCGCGACATCCGCCTCCCGCACATGCGGTGCGGAGGCGTCGGCGTCGCTGTAGACGGCGACGGAGCGGATGCCGAGGCGGCGCAGCGTACGGATCACGCGGCGGGCGATCTCGCCGCGGTTGGCGACGAGGACGGTGTCGAACATCTCGTCTCGCTTCGCTCGCTCATTGACCGGGGGCATGCTTCGCACTCCTCTCCCTCACATCCGGAAGACGCCGAAGCGCGGTTCGGGGAGCGGTGTGCGCGACACGACGTCCAGGGCCAGTCCCAGGAGGTCGCGGGTGTCGAGCGGGTCGACGATGCCGTCGTCCCACAGCCGCGCCGTGGCGTAGTACGGGTTGCCCTGCTCCTCGTACTGGGCGCGGATCGGCGCCTCGAAGGCCGACTGCTCTTCGGCGGTCCACTCCTCACCACGAGCCTCGAGCTGGTCGCGCTTGACGGTCGACAGCACGGAGGCGGCCTGCGGACCGCCCATCACCGAGATGCGGCTCGCCGGCCAGGTCCAGAGGAACCGCGGCGAGTACGCCCGGCCGCACATCGAGTAGTTGCCGGCGCCGAAGGAGCCGCCGATGACGACCGTGAGCTTGGGCACGCGCGTCGTCGCGACGGCGGTGACCATCTTGGCACCGTCCTTGGCGATGCCGCCGGCCTCCGCGTCGCGGCCGACCATGAAGCCCGAGATGTTCTGCAGGAACAGCAGCGGGATCCCGCGCTGATCGCACAGCTCGATGAAATGGGCGCCCTTGAGGGCCGATTCGCCGAACAGCACGCCGTTGTTGGCGACGATCCCGACGGGGTGCCCGTGGATGCGGGCGAACCCGGTGACGAGGGTCGTGCCGTACTCGCGCTTGAACTCGTGGAGCTCGCTGCCGTCGACCAGCCGTGCGATCACCTCGCGGACGTCGTAGGGCTGGTTCACGTCGACCGGCACGACGCCGTACAGGTCGGATGCCGCCACCGCGGGCTCCACCGCCGGCCCGACCTCCCACGCCGGCGCGGCCGGCGCCGGCAGTGTCGCGACGATGTCGCGCACGATCTCCAGCGCGTGCTCGTCGTCCTCGGCGAGGTGGTCGACGACGCCGGACCGCTGCGCGTGCAGCTCTCCCCCGCCGAGCTCCTCGGCCGTCACCACCTCGCCGATCGCCGCCTTCACGAGCGGCGGGCCACCGAGGAAGATCGTGCCCTGGTTCCTGACGATCACGGTCTCGTCGCTCATCGCGGGGACATAGGCGCCGCCCGCCGTGCACGAGCCGAGCACCGCCGCGATCTGCGGGATGCCGGCGGCCGACAGGCGCGCCTGGTTGAAGAAGATGCGGCCGAAGTGATCACGGTCGGGGAACACCTCGTCCTGCATCGGCAGGAATGCGCCGCCCGAGTCGACGAGGTAGATGCACGGCAGCCGGTTCTCCAGTGCGACCTCTTGCGCGCGCAGGTGCTTCTTGACGGTCAGCGGGTAGTACGTGCCGCCCTTGACGGTCGCGTCGTTGCAGACGACCATCACGTGCCGGCCGTGCACGAGCCCGATCCCGGCGATGACGCCCGCGGCCGGCGCCTCGCCGCCGTAGAGGCCTTCGGCGGCGAGCGGGGCGATCTCGACGAACGGGCTCCCCTCGTCGAGCAGGCGCGTGACACGGTCGCGCGGCAGCAGCTTGCCTCGTGCGACGTGGCGCTCCCGCGACGCGGGCGGACCTCCGAGGGATGCCGTCGCCAGGCGCTCCCGCAGGTCCTCGGCGAGCGCGCGCTGCGCGTCGCTCGTCCGGGCGAAGGCGTCGTCGGGCACCGCCTGGCTGGTCAGCACGCTCATGGATCTGCGCTCCGTGTCATCCTCGTCGACGTCACGATCGGGTCACACCTGTGGACGGGGTCCTTGTCCGGGCGCGGCTCGATTGGTTAGTGTTCACTAACTGAGGTTTAGGTTAGCGATCATTAACTGAGATCGCAAGCCCGCCCCCACACCCGGAGCACAGATGACAAACGGCGTCACCGACCGCAATCGCGCCAAGGCCGATCGCCACGCCGCGATCCTGCAGCAGGCCGCCGCCCTCTTCGCCGAGCGCGGCTTCAGCGGCGTCAGTCTCGAAGAGATCGGCAGCGCAGTGGGCATCAGCGGACCCGCCCTCTACCGGCATTTCGCGGGCAAGCAGGCCCTCCTCGGCGCGATCCTCGTCGAGGTCAGCGAGCGACTGCTGGCGGGCGGGCGGACCGTCGTCGCCACCCACGAAGGTGCGGACGCGCAGCTGGACGCGCTCATCGACTTCCACGTGGCGTTCGCGCTGCACGACGCCGACGTCATCCGCGTGCAGGATCGCGACATGGCCAGCCTCAGCGACGAGGACCGCCACACCGTCCGGCGCCTGCAGCGCGAGTACGTCGAGGTGTGGATCGGCATCCTGTCGATCGTCCACCCCGATCGCGACGACGACGACCTGCGCGTGCGCGCGCACGCGTGCTTCGGTCTCATCAACTCCACGCCCCACACCGTCCGGGCGTCGCGGTCGCGCCCCGGCGAGCGCGACGTGCGCGGCATCCTGCGGTCGATGGCACGCGCCTCGCTCACCGCCTGACCGCCCGCGGTGGCCTAGTCTGGACCCACCATGGCGGGGCATGGCCGGCAGGACGACGCAGGCGGGGCGAGCCACGTCGACGGCACCGATACGTCCGGTGAAGACCGCGCGCCCGAAACGGGCGATGCCAGCTCGCGCCGCGACTTCTTGAAGCTGGGCGGCGTCGCTGCGGCGGGCCTGGTCGTCGGTGGCGCCGTCGGTGCGGCGGCCGGAGCGTCGATCGGCCACACCATCGGGTACCGCGAGGGATCCGTCGATCTCGGGAAGGTCCCCGCACGCTCCGAACCCGGCTTCGACCACGTCGTGGTGCTGATGGGCGAGAACCGCTCGTTCGACAACCTGCTCGGCTGGCTGTACACCCCCGAGACGCTTCCAGCCGGCGCCGCGTTCGACGGACTCGCCTTCGGCAGCTACGCCAACGAGGCCCCCTCCGGCGAGCGCGTCGCCGTCCACACCTACTCGGGGCCGACGGACGAGGTCATGGCGCGGCCAGATCCCGATCCCGGGGAGGAGTTCCCCCACGTCAACACCCAGCTGTTCGGCACGGTCGACCCGCCGGGCAACGCCGCGGCCCAGGTCGGCGATATGGCGGCGCCGTTCAACGCACCGCGGGCGGGCACGAAGCCACGGATGAGCGGGTTCCTGCGCGACTACTGGAACAATCTCACCCGCCTCCGCGGCGGGAAGCCCCCGACCCTCGACGAGGCCTCGCACATCATGGGCGGCTTCTCCCCCGAGCAGCTGCCGGTGCTGTCGACCCTCGCCAAGGGATTCGCCGTCTTCGACGCCTGGTTCGCCGCGGTGCCGTCGCAGACCTACTGCAACCGCTCGTTCTTCCACGCCTCGACATCGCACGGGTTCGTCACGAACAAGCACGGCGGCGGCTACGACAAGTGGCTGGACGCCGCGCAGCGGCCGACGATCTTCAACCGCCTCGAAGAGGCCGGCATCCCGTGGAAGGTGTACTTCGACGAGATGCAGCTGGTCTCGTTGACCGGCATCCTGCACGCACCGGTGCTCGAGGAGCATTGGCGCACGGGACGGTTCGGGCACATGTCGGAGTTCTATGAGGATGCCGCGGCCGGGCGTCTCCCCGCGTACGCCTTCATCGAGCCGCGCATGATCTATGACCACAACGACTTCCACCCGCCGTTCGGCGCGTTGCGCGAGAGCCGGGTCGACGGGTCCGAGGTCGTCGACTCTGCCGTCTCGGACGTCCGCGCCGGCGAGAGGCTGGTGGCCGACGTCTACAACGCGGTGAAGGACAGCGCGACCCCGGATGGGTCGAACGCGATGAACACCCTGCTGCTGATCACCTTCGACGAGCACGGCGGGACGTACGACCACGTGCCCCCTCCGGCTGCCACGCCTCCGGTGGCCGACGACGCACCCGGCGAGATGGGCTTCGCCTTCGACCGCCTGGGCGTACGGGTGCCCGCCATCGCGATCTCGGCATACACCAGGGCGGGCACCATCGTCCACGACGAGATGCACCACGCCGCCGTGGTGGCGACCATCACCCGGCTGCACGGGCTCCGACCGCTCACCCGGCGCGACGCCGAGGCCCGCGACCTGTTCTCGATCGTGAACCTCGACACCCCGCGCGATCCGTCGAGCTGGCCGATCGTGCACCCGATGTACGTGCCGCCGAATCCGGACGAGGACGAACTCTCGGATCTCAAGGACGGGCCGCACAAGGACAAGCCGCTGAGCCCGCCCGGCCGCGGGCTGCTGGGCCTCCTGCTCGCGCGCTACGGCACGTCGTCGTCGCCCGAGCCGGAGACTTACGCCGACGCGTACGCGGTGCTGCAGAAGCACGGGCTCGGACTGTTCTACCCCAAGAAGGACTGATCGGCCGGCCCCGCAGCACCGGCCGATCGACACCGCCGCACGGCTAGCGCAGCAGCATCGCCCTCCCCGGCTCGCGCAGCACGTCGGCGACCTCGACCATGAACCGCGACCCCTGCTCGCCGTCCACCAGTCGATGATCGAACGACAGCGCGAGCGTCATGACGTCGCGCAGCGCGATCTCACCGCGGTACTCCCACGGCTGGCGCCGCACCGCGCCGAGCGCGAGGATGCCCGCCTCCCCCGGGTTGATGATCGGCGTGCCGGCGTCGACGCCGAACACCCCGACGTTCGTGATGGAGAACGTGCCGCCCATCATGTCGGCGGGCGCCGTCTTGCCCGCGCGCGCGGTCTCGGCGAGCGCGCGGATCGCGTCGGCGAGCTCGACGAGCGTGAGCTCCTGCGCGTCTCGGATGTTGGGCACGACAAGGCCCCGCCC
Source organism: Microbacterium sp. NPDC058389 (assembly GCF_042722305.1). Lineage (NCBI taxonomy): Bacteria > Bacillati > Actinomycetota > Actinomycetes > Micrococcales > Microbacteriaceae > Microbacterium > Microbacterium sp. NPDC058389. Next base: position 52,585 of record NZ_JBHXJQ010000020.1, on the reverse strand, counting down.
GGTGGCCGCCGCGATGCCGAGGTTCACGTAGTGATGCTCGACGATCTCACCGGCCTCGTCGTCCCATTTCGAATTGAGCCCGGGATGGCGGCCGAGAGCCATGCACACCGCCTTCGCGGCGACGGCCATCACCCCGATGCGGTGGTCCTGCAGCGCACGGTCGGCCTTCAGCGACGCGATGAGCTCGCTCGTCGCGGTGACGTCGACGGTGAGGAATGTCGTCACGTGCGGCGCCGTGAAGGCGCTCCGCACCATCGCGTCGGCCGTCATGCGGCGCACCCCGCGGATCGGCGTACGGGTCGTGCGCTCCCCCGGTGTGCGTGCGGGCCGGAGCGCCTCGGCGGTGTCGGGGATGCCGTCGGTCTCGGCCGGTGCCGCCGTCGCGGTCGCCGCGACCCCGACCCGCTCCGCGTACGCCTCGACGTCGCCGCGGGTGATGACGCCCGATGCGCCCGTGGCCTCGACGAGCGCCAGGTCGATCCCGAGCTGCTTCGCGAGCGCCCGCACCGGCGGCGTCGACCGCGGGCGCTCCAGCGGAGCGTCGATCGACCCGCCGAACGTCGGAGCGTCCAGGACGATCGCATCGTGCGGCGCCGCCTCGAGCACGGCGGTGTCGGAATGGGCGGATGCCGGTCCCGCGACGCGTGTGCGGCGCTGGGGCCGTCCGGCCCCGCGCGGGGCGGCGCCGTAGCCGACGAGGTTCGGCTCGGCCTTCTCGGCCGCGGCCGCGACGGCCGGCTCGGCGGTCTCGGCGACGGGCTGAGGCGGGGCATCCGTCCCCCCGGTGTCGAACGTGATGAGCACCGAGCCCACCTCGATGACGTCACCGGCCTCGGCGTGGAGGGCCGTGATCGCACCGGCGTACGGTGACGGGAGCTCGACGACGGCCTTGGCGGTCTCGACCTCGGCGATCGTCTGGTTGAGCGCGACCGTGTCGCCGACGGCGACCAGCCACTGCACGAGCTCGGCCTCGGGAAGACCCTCGCCGAGATCCGGAAGACGGAAGTCCTGCGTCATCGGTCCGCCACCCCCGAAAGGCTGTTGGGCCGGTCCAGGACGCGGTCCACGGCGTCGAGGATCCGGTCGAGGTCGGGCAGGTGGTGCTTCTCGAGCTTCGCCGGCGGATACGGGATGTCGTGACCCGTGACGCGCTGCGGAGCGGCCTCCAGGTAATTGAAGCAGCGCTCCGTGACGCTTGCGATGAGCTCCGCGCCCACCCCGGCCTCGCGCGCCGCCTCGTGCGTGACGACGACGCGTCCGGTCTTGCGGACAGAGGCCGTCACCGTGCGGTAGTCGACGGGAGAGATCGATCGCAGATCGATGACCTCGATCGACACGCCGTCGTCCTCGGCGGCGGTGGCGGCATCCATCGCGGTCCCCACCTGCGCGCCGTACGTGAGGAGCGTGACGTCGGTGCCCGGCCGCACGACGCGCGCAAGCCCCATGGGCGGCGCATCCGCCAAGTGCAGGTCGAGGTCGACCTCGCCCTTGGAGTGGTACAGCCGCTTGGGCTCGAAGTACACGACGGGGTCGCTGGAGGCGATCGCCTGGCGCAGCATGACGTATGCGTCCTGGGGGTTCGACACCGCGACCACGCGCAGCCCCGACGTGTGCACGAAGTACGCCTCAGGCGACTCCGAATGGTGCTCGGCGGCACCCACGCCGCCGGCCCACGGGATGCGGATCGTGATCGGCATCGTGACGTTGCCGCGCGTGCGGTAGTGCAGCTTCGCGACCTGGCACACGATCTGGTCGAACGCCGGATAGACGAAGCCGTCGAACTGGATCTCGACCACCGGCCGGTAGCCGCGGAACGCGAGGCCGACGGCCGTTCCCATGATGCCCGCCTCGGCGAGCGGCGTGTCGATCACGCGCTGTGCGCCGAACTGGGACTGCAGGCCGTCGGTGACGCGGAACACGCCGCCGAGCTTGCCGATGTCCTCGCCCATGACGAGGACCTTGTCGTCGTCCGCCATCGCATGGCGGAGACCTTCGTTGATGGCCTTCGCCATCGTGAGCTGAACCATCGTCACACCCCCTGCGCGCCCGTGCTGAGCTCCGTCGGAGCGAAGCCGTCGAGGTACGCGCCGAACCACTCGCGCTGCTCGTCGATGCCCGAGTGCGGCTCGGCGTACACGTTGTCGAACACCGTGAGCGGTGCGCGCGTCTGCGCCGTCATGGCGGCCTCGCGGACGGACGCGGCCAGCGTGTCGGCATCCGCCTCCACGCTCGCGACGAACGCGTCGTCGAACTCGCCACGCGCACGCAGCAGCGCCTCGACGCGGGCGATCGGGTCGCGGCGACGCCACTTCTCGACCTCGTCCTTGTCGCGGTAGCGCGTCGGGTCGTCGGACGTGGTGTGCGGACCCATGCGGTAGGTCACGGCCTCGATGAAGGCGGGTCCCTTTCCGCTGCGCGCGTGGTCGAGCGCCCAGCGCATCGCTGCGAAGCACGCCAGCACATCGTTACCGTCGACGCGCATGCTCGGGATGCCGAAGCCCGGCGCGCGGCCGGCGATCGGCGCCTTCGCCTGCAGGGCGACGGGCTCGGAGATGGCCCACTGGTTGTTCGTGCACACGAACACCACCGGCGCCCCGAACGACGACGCGAACACCATCGCCTCGTTGACATCACCCTGGCTGGAGGCGCCGTCGCCGAAGTACGCGACCGAGACCTGGTCCGTGCCGTCGCGCTGGACGCCCATCGCGTAGCCGACCGCGTGCAGCGCCTGCGCGCCGATGATGATCTGCTGGGTCGCGGTGTTGAGCTCGTACGGGTCGTAGGTGGAGTGCTCCTCGCCGCGCCACGCGAGCACGAAGTCGGAGGGCTTGCCGCCGCGGGCGTAGACGACGCCGGTCTCGCGGTAGCTCGGGAAGGCGAAGTCATCGGCACGCAGTGCGCGGGCGGTGCCGATCTGCGTCGCCTCCTGCCCCTGACAGGGCGGCCACAGGCCGAGCTGTCCCTGCCGCTGCAGGGCGACGCCCTCGACGTCGATGCGTCGCAGCAGCACCATGTCGCGGTACAGCGACCGCAGGGCCGCGGTGTCGACGTCGGCGATCCAGCGGTCGAGCTCGGGATCGGCGATGCGCTCGCCGTCAGGGGTGAGCAGGCGGGCGACATCCTCGATATCGGTGCCGAGATCCGCCGTGGGGGTCAGGGTGTGCGTCATCGTCATCACTCCTCGTTGCGGGCCCCCTTGTGAGGAGCCGCCTCGTGTGCGCGCCGGCCTCTTCGCCGACACCTCGAGGCTACGTCTGGGTCGCACCTCGCTCAAGCATTCGAGAGTTGCTTGAGCATGTTGACAAATTCAGACCCTGAAACCCGTGCTAACGTTTCGCACTATGAGTGCCCTCGATCACGTCGACCTGGAGCTGCTGGCCGCCCTCTCGGCCGACCCCCGCGCGACGGTCGTCGCGCTCGCCGAGCGGCTCGGCCTGTCGCGCAACACCGTCCAGGCGCGGATGGCGCGACTGGAGCGCACCGGCGTGTTCCTGTCGTACGAGCGGGCGATCTCGTCGGCCTCGCTCGGATTCCCCATCGAGGCCTTCATCAGCGTCATCGTGCGCCAGGCGGAGCTCCCCCGCATCGCCGTGGAGCTCGCCCGCGTGCCCGAGGTCGTGCAGGCGCACGGATTGTCGGGTCAGGTCGATCTGCTGGTGCGCGTGGCGTGCCGCGACACGCAGCACCTGTTCGACACCGACGCGCGCATCCTCGCGATCGAGGGCGTCGAGCGCACCGAGACGTCGCTCGTGATGGGCGAGGTCATCGCCCACCGCGTGACACCGCTCATGGAGCTGGCACGACGGGAGTCGTAGCCGCCATCCCCTTCGGGGTCCCGGTCGAGGACGCGTCCGCGCGCACGAGCACGACGCCCACGAGGATCAGCGCGCCGCCGGCGAACTGGATCGGCGCCGGCACCTCGGCGAGGAAGATCCACGCGAACATGAGGGCGAACAGCACCTCCGACAGACCGACGAACGACGCCACGCGGGAGCCGATGCGCGGTACGGCCATGACACCCAGCGCATAGCCGAGGGTCGTCGCGACCGCCGCCACCCAGAGGAGCGGCATCCACCACGGCACCTCCGTCCCGGCGAGCACGACGGTCACGGCGGGCGCCTGGAAGGGCAGGATGCCGGTCAGGCACAGCACCCCCATGACGAAGGCGCCGGTCAGCAGGCCGCTCGCGGCGAGCGCGAGCGGCGGCAGATCGTCGCCGGCGCGCTCAGAGATGACGAAGTAGGCGCACACGCAGACGGCGGCGGCGAGGGCGAGGAGCGTGCCCAGCAGGTCGAACGAGGCCCCTGAGATGTCGACGACGAGCACGAGGCCGACCATCGCCACGCCCGAGCCCCACAGCACGAGCGCCGAGGGCGCCTTGCGGGTGCGGATCCACACGAACGCGACCAGCATCACCGGCGCGAGGTACTGGATGAGCAGGGCCACGGCCACCGGCATCCGCTGCATCGCGGAGAAGAAGAACAGCTGGCAGCCGAGCACCGGCATGAGTCCGAACCCGATGATGAGCTTGTAGTGCCGGCGCAGGAAGCCGCGCTGACGCCGCATGGCGTGGAACACCGCGGGAGACAGGATGAGGCCCGCCACCCCCATGCGCACGAGCAGCGCGGCGCCGAGCGACCAGCCCGCTTCGAGCAGCGGTTTGACGAACGGCCCGCTCGACGAGAACGCGAGGGCTGACGCCACGCCCATGATCAGCCCCGTGGTGCGCATGCGCGCGGGACCGGCGGATGCGGGACCCGGCGCGATGGCGGGAGCGGACGCGGTGGAGGCGGTCATGGGCGACATCCGACTGTCAGGGGTGAAAGGTGCTTACACTGGTGACAGTAGCGATTCGGTTGTCAGGAGTCAATGTGGTTTTCATTCATGACACGCAGCAGAGCCTGCGCGCGGCCGCGTACCTCGTCAACACGATGCCCGGCTACGACGGCGAAGACACGCTGACGACCCTCGAGCAGTTCGACGACTACCTGCGGGTGAACCCCTACACCGGCGTGATCAGGCGCGACCAGACGGAGCTCGCAGCCATCCGCGCGATCCGGCCGCGGCTGCACGAACTGTGGGAGGCCGATCGCGAGGGCGCGGTGCCCCTCGTGAACGAGCTGCTCCGCGACGGCCAGGCGCTCCCCCGGCTCGTGATCCACGACGGGTACGACTGGCACGTGCACGCCACCAGCGACGACGCGCCCCTGGCGACGCGCATCCTCGTCGAGGCGGCCATGGCGTTCGTCGACGTCATCCGCGCCGACGAGTACGACCGCGTGCGCATCTGCTCGGCCGACGACTGCGAGGGCGTGTACGTCGACTACTCGAAGAACGGATCCAAGCGCTACTGCGATTCGGGCAACTGCGGCAACCGCATGAACGTCAACGCGTATCGGCGGCGGAAGGCGCGAGAAAGCGCGTGATCGCATCCGCGGCGACCGCGGGCGTCTCGTAGTGGATGAGGTGCCCCACGTCGGGGATCTCGACCAGCTCGGCGTCGGGGAACAGCGTCGCGAGGGTGCGCTCCGCCTCGATGGGCGTGATGTCGTCGCGCTGCGCCGCGACCAGCAGCGTCGGCTGGGCGATGCGGGGCGCCGCCTCGCGCACGTCGTGCGACACCGACGCCACGAACGCGTCGTGCAGCACGTCGCGGTCGGCGAACCGCGAGAAGTACGTGTCGTGCTGATCGTGGACGAATCGACGGATGCCGGGGTCCTTGGTCTTGGCCATCGAGACGCTCATCACACGCACGATGAGCCCGTTGCGCAGCAGCGCCTCGCCGAGCCCCTTCGGCAGCTTCGCACCCGCCCAGTAGTAGAACACCGCGAGCCGCGTCAGGATCCCCCGCGGCCCCTCCAGCGCCGGTGCGCCGATCGGGTTCACCAGGATCACGCGCGGCGTCTGCAGCCCCCGGGCAACGGCGGCCGACACGACGATCGACCCGAACGAGTGCCCGAGGATGACGGCGCCGGGCGCGACCTCGGCCACGAAGGCGTCGAGCCACTGCGCGTACAGATCGAGGTCGTGCGTGCGCCCCGGGACGGGCGCCGTCTCGCCGAACCCCGGGAGGTCGGGTGAGATGACCCGCACCCCGGGAAGGTGGGCGACCACCGGCTCCAGGCCGTGGTGCTCGCCCCGGAAGCCGTGCACCGCGACGATGGTGCTCTCGGCGTCGGCCGGGCCGTAGACCCAGTACGCGGTGACGCCGCCGAGCACGTCGGCCTCATGCCGCTCGACGGGGATCTCGTCGAGCAGGGCGGCGTACGGGTTGGGCGCGGTCACGGGTCGAGTCTACGTTCCGCCGCCTGCATGGCCGCGGTGCGCGGACCTCGCACACGGAGCGCCTCCGCCGTGATGTCGGAAGCCGCGCATACCGTGAAAGGCATGAGCACCTCCCGCGCCGACCAGCTGTCGCTGTGGGACGTGCCGGACTGGGTGAGCCTCGTGGGGGTGTTCGACCTGGAGACCACGGGAGTCGACGTCACGAGCGACCGCATCGTGACGGCCCATGTGGGACTCCTGGATGCCTCAGGTCGGGCTCTTCGGGCACGCGACTGGCTCGCCGACCCGGGCATAGAGATCCCCGAGGGCGCGAGCGCCATCCACGGCATCACGACCGCCCACGCGCGCGCCGAGGGGCGTCCCGCCCGCGAGGTCGTGGCCGAGACCGTCGAGGCGGTCCGCGGACTGCTGGACGCCGGCATCCCCGTCGTCGCCTACAACGCGCCGTTCGACTTCTCGCTCCTCAAGTACGAATCGCTGCGGCACGGCATCGCACCCATCGAGAACCCGTCGCCCGTGATCGACCCGCTCGTGGTCGACAAGGCCTACGACCGCTGGCGCAAGGGCAAGCGCACCCTCGAGGTGGTCGCCGCCCACTACGCCGTCCGATTGGATGCCGCACACGAGGCGTCGGCCGATGCGGTGGCCGCCGGGCGCGTGGCGCAGGCGCTCGCCGAGCGCTACGCGCCCTGGCTGCCCGACACCGCCGACGAGCTGCACACGCGCCAGATCGCGTGGGCGCGGGCACAGGCGGCGAGCCTCACCGACTACTTCATCCAGATCGGACGCCTCGACCCCGACGACCGCCTCGACGGGCGCTGGCCGATCCGCTGACACCGACATCGGGAACGCAGAAGGCCCCGCACGATGTGCGGGGCCTTCTGTCCAGACGGGCTTACTTGGAAGCGCCGCCGAAGTTCTTGAAGCGCTGGTTGAACTTCTCGACACGACCGGCCGAGTCCATGATGCGCTGCTTGCCCGTGTAGAACGGGTGCGAGGCCGACGAGATCTCGACGTCGATGACGGGGTACTCGACGCCGTCGAGCTCGATCGTCTTGTCGCTGGTCACCGTCGAGCGGGTGAGGAACGTCTCGCCCGAGCCGAGGTCACGGAACACGACGGCCTGGTAGTCCGGGTGGATTTCAGTCTTCATGATGGTCCTTTGAGGATGGTGCCCTGGATTTTGCCAGGGCGGTCAAAGTCTTGAGCGCGCGCACTCATGTGCACGCACCAAGGATCCAGTCTACCAGGGTCAGTGCGCTGCGCGTGCCGCGTAGCGCCCGCCGTCCTCGGTGAGCCGGATCGGAACCCCGAACGTCTCGGTCAGCGCGTCGCCGGTGAGCGTCTCGCGGATGGGACCGGCTGCCACCGCCTGGCCGTCGCGCAGCAGCAGCACGTGGGTGAAGCCGACCGGGATCTCCTCCACGTGGTGGGTGACCATGATCATCGCGGGCGTGGTGGGAGCCGAGGCGTAGCCGCCGAGCAGGATGAGCAGCTCTTCGCGGGCGCCGAGGTCGAGGCTCGCCGTCGGCTCGTCGAGCAGCAGCAGCTCCGGGTCGGTCATGACCGCGCGCGCGATCTGGACGCGCTTCTGCTCGCCGTCCGACAGCGTGCCGAACGTGCGATCGGCGAGGTGGTCGAGCTTCCACTCGGCGAGGACACGCAGCGCACGGCGCTCGTCGATGTCCTCGTAGTCCTCGCGCCACCGGCCGAGCACCGAGTACGCCGCGGTGAGCACCACGTTGAGCACGGTCTCCTCCGGCGGCACGCGGCGCGCCATCGCCGACGAGGCGAAGCCGATGCGAGGACGCAGCTCGAACACGTCGGTGCGACCGAGGCGCTCGCCCAGGATCGTGACGACGCCCGACGTGGGGTGCAGCAGCGTGTCAGCCATCTGCAGGACGGTGGTCTTGCCGGCGCCGTTCGGCCCGAGGACCACCCACCGCTCGTCGTCGTTGATCGTCCAGTCCAGGTGATCGACGATGTTGCGTGCGTTTCGGCGGACGACGACGTCGGAGAACTCGAGCACCTGGGGCATGCTCCCAGCCTACCGGCCGCCGGCGGCCACCTCCGCGTACAGCGACGCCGTCTGCTCGGCGATGCGCTGCCAGCTGAAGTCCTCGGTCGCCCGGCGGCGTCCGGCGGCGCCGTACGCCCGCGCCGCGTCGGGATCGCCCACGACTTCGGTCAGCACGCGGGCCAGGTCCGCCACGAAGCGCTCCGGGTCGATGGGGGTGCCGGTGCCGTCCTGCACCTGCTCGATCGGCACGATCCGTCCCGTGACGCCGTCGACGACGACCTCCGGGATGCCCCCGGTCGCGGTGCCCACCACCGCGGCCCCGCAGGCCATGGCCTCGAGGTTCACGATGCCGAGCGGCTCGTACACCGACGGGCACACGAACGTGGTGGCCGCGCTCAGGATCGTGCACAGCTCGTGGCGCGACAGCATGCGGTCGAGCCACACGACGCCCTCGCGGGTCGACTGCAGCCCGCGCACGAGCTCCTCGACCTCGGCCATGATCTGGGGCGTGTCGGGGGCACCCGCGGCGAGGATGACCTGCACGTCGGCAGGAAGCCGCTCGGCGGCGCGCAGGAAGTAGGGCAGCCCCTTCTGCCGTGTGATCCGGCCGACGAAGACCACCGACGGCTTGGCCGGGTCGATGCCGAGCTCGGCCAGGAGCGCAGGATCCTCGACGGGATGCCACGCCTCGACGTCGATCCCGTTGTAGATCACGCGCACGCGATCGGGGTCCAGCGCCGGGTAGCTGCGGAGGATGTCCTCGCGCATGCCGTTGCTGACGGCGACGACCGCGGCGGCGCCCTCGTAGGCGGTCTTCTCGATCCAGCTCGACACCGCGTACCCGCCGCCGAGCTGCTCGGCCTTCCACGGCCGCAGCGGCTCGAGGCTGTGCGCCGTGACGATGTGCGGGATGCCGTGCAGCAGCGATGCGAGGTGCCCGGCGAAGTTCGCGTACCAGGTGTGGCTGTGCACGACGTCGGCACCGGCGACGTCCGACACGATCTCGAGATCGGTGCCGAGGGTCTGCACGGCGGCGTTGGCGGCTGCCAGTTCCGCGGGCACGGCGTACGACGTCGTGCCTTCTTCGGCGCGGTCGGCGCCGAAGGCCCGCACGCGCACGTCGAGCTCGGTCCGCAGCGCTTTCACCAGCTCTGTGACATGGACTCCGGCCCCGCCGTAGATCTCCGGCGGGTACTCCTTCGTGACGATGTCGACTCGCATGCTCGAACGCTAGTACATCGGTCGGAACGCGTCCTAGTGTGGGTCCCATGCCAGCAGCGCCCAAGGTCTTCGGAATCATCCTCGCCGGCGGCGAGGGGAAGCGGTTGATGCCACTGACTGCGGATCGAGCCAAGCCCGCCGTCCCCTTCGGGGGGCAGTACCGGCTCATCGACTTCGCGATCTCGAACCTGATCAACTCGGGGCTCAGGCAGATCGTGGTGCTCACGCAGTACAAGTCCCACAGCCTCGACCGCCACATCTCTCAGACGTGGCGCATGTCGGCCCTGCTGGACTCGTATGTCGCCTCCGTCCCCGCACAGCAGCGTCTCGGCAAGCGGTGGTTCTCGGGCTCGGCCGATGCGATCCTGCAGAGCCTCAACCTCATCACCGACGAGAAGCCCGACATCGTCGTCGTCATCGGCGCCGACCACGTGTACCGCATGGACTTCCGGCAGATGCTGGCCGCCCACATCGATTCCGGCGCGCGGGCCACGGTCGCCGGCATCCGTCAGCCGATCTCGCTCGCCAACCAGTTCGGCGTGATCGACGTCGACCCGTCCGACCCCGGCCGCATCCGCGAGTTCCTCGAGAAGCCGCAGAGTCCTGTCGGCCTCGCCGACGCGCCGGATCAGGTGCTCGCGTCGATGGGCAACTACATCTTCGACACGGACGCGCTCATCGAGGCCGTCGAGTCCGACGGCGAGCTGCCGACCTCCAACCACGACATGGGCGGCGACATCGTGCCGTACTTCGTCTCGCGCGGCGAGGCCGGCGTGTACGACATGAACCGCAACGACGTGCCCGGGTCGACCGACCGCGACCGCTACTACTGGCGCGACGTGGGCACGATCGATTCGTTCTTCGACGCGCACCGGGACCTCATCTCGACGCTGCCGGTGTTCAACCTGTACAACACGGACTGGCCGATCCACTCGCAGGCGGTCAACTCGCCGCCCGCGAAGTTCGTGCGCGACTCGGTCGGGCGCATCGGCAACGCGATCGACTCGATCGTCTCGCTCGGATCGGTGCTGTCGGGCACGCACCTGGAGCGCAGCGTCGTCGGTCCGTGGACGCTCGCCGGCGGCGGATCGACCATCACCGACTCGGTGCTCTTCGACTACGTCCACGTCGGTGCGGGCGCCCGCGTTCATCGTGCGATCCTCGACAAGAACGTCGTGCTCGAGGACGGGGCGACCGTCGGGGTCGATCGCGAGAAGGACCTCGCGCGCGGGTTCACCGTGACCGACAGCGGTATCACCGTCGTGGGCAAGGGCTTCCGCGTCGAGCGCTGAAACGCGGGGCCTGACATGCGGTCGGGTGCGGCATCCGGCTCCCGCTAGCGTGGGAGCATGCCCGCCGAACCCGCCCGCTTCCTCGTCGTGCTCGACGCCGATTCGACCCTGATCCGCAACGAGGTGATCGAGTTGATCGCCGACGAGGCCGGCCGCGGACCCGAGGTCGCCGCAGCGACCGAGGCCGCGATGCGCGGCGAGGTGGACTTCGCGTCGAGCCTGCGCTCGCGCGTCGAGGCTCTCGCCGGCGTGCCGGTGGCGGCCTTCGCGCGGGTGCTCGCGCGCATCGAGCCCACCCCCGGCGTGCGGGAGCTGATCGACGCCGCGCACGCGCGCGGCGGTGCCGTCGGCGTGGTGTCGGGCGGGTTCCACGAGATCCTCGACACCGTCGCCCCCGACCTGGGCGTCGACGTGTGGCGAGCCAACCGGCTCGCGACGAGCGACGGCGTCCTCACCGGCGTCGTCGACGGACCGATCGTGGATGCCGCCGGCAAGGCCGACGCCCTGCGCGAGTGGTCGGCCGAACGCGGCGTCGACCTCCAGCACACCATCGCGATCGGCGACGGCGCGAACGACCTCGCGATGATGGCCGCGGCGGGACTCGGCGTGGCCTTCAACGCCAAGCCCGCCGTCCGGGCACAGGCGGACGTCGTGATCGGCCCGGTCGACCTGCGCGAGGTCATCCCGCTGCTCCCCTGACGCCGAGGACCCGCGCGCATGTCGGTGCCCGTCGATAGCCTCGGGACATGCACATCATCCTCGTCCCCGGCCTGTGGCTCGACGCGTCGTCGTGGGGTGACGTCTCCCCCGCCCTCGAGGCCGCCGGCCACCGCACGCATCCGCTCACGATGCCGGGCGTCGGTGCGTCCGGCCCCGATTCCGCCGGCATCGGCATGGCCGACTGGGTCGACGCCACGGTCACCGCGCTCGACGCGCTCGACGGCCAGGTCGTGCTCGTCGGCCACTCCGGCGGCGGCAACGTGGCCTACGGGGCGCTGGATGCGCGGCCCGACCGCGTCGCGCATCTGATCCTGCTCGACACGTGGCCCCCGAGCGACGGCGGAACGATCTCGGAGTTCCCGATCGTCGACGGAGTGGTCCCGTTCCCCGGTTGGGACTTCTTCGATGAGCCGGACGTGGCCGACCTCGACCCGCAGACCCGCGCCGACGCGGCCGCTCGCGCGAAGTCGGTGCCCGAGCGGGTCCCCACGGATCCGATCCGGTTGACGAACGAGCGACGGCGTACCGTGCCCGCCACGATCATCACCGGCACCGTGCCCGCAGCGCAGATCCGCGAGATCATCGCTGCCGCGCCCGAATGGGCGGCCGAGCTCGTCGCGCTCGAACGGCTCGACATCATCGAGCTCGGAGAGCCGGGCGATCCGACCGGCCACTGGCCGCAGTTCTCACGCCCCGGCGCCGTGGCCGAGGCGATCCTGCACGCGATCGGCTGACGCCGCAGTCCGCGGACGCACCGCGGATCCGGTGCGTCGCGGACCGTCTGCGTCAGTGACCCATGCCGAGGCCGCCGTCGACCGGGATGACGGCGCCAGAGATGTATGCGGCGTCGTCCGAAGCGATCCACGTCACGACGCCGGCGACCTCATCGGCCGAACCGTAGCGTCCGGCCGGGATGCTCTTCTTGTACTCGGCCTGCGTGTCGTCGGCGAGCTCGGCCGTCATATCGGTCTCGATGAAGCCGGGTGCGACGACGTTCGCCGTGATGCCGCGGCCGCCGAGTTCGCGGGTGAGCGAGCGCGCGAAGCCGACCAGGGCGCTCTTGGACGCGGCGTAGTTGATCTGCCCGGGCGATCCGTACAGGCCGACGACGCTGGAGATGAGGATGACGCGGCCCCATTTGGCACGCAGCATGCCCTTGGAGGCGCGCTTGACGACACGGAAGGCGCCGCCCAGGTTGGTGGACACGACGCTGTCGAAGTCGTCCTCCGTCATGCGCAGCAGCAGGGTGTCCTTCGTGATGCCGGCGTTCGCGACGACGATCTCGACAGGCCCCAGCGTGTTCTCCACCTCAGTGAAGGCGGCGTCGACGGCAGCGGCGTCCGTCACGTCCGCACGCACCGTGAGGGTGCCCTCGGGGCCTTCGCCGGAGCGGGCGGTCACGGCGACCTTGTAGCCGGCCGCGACGAAGCGCTCGGCGATGGCGCGGCCGATGCCGCGGTTGCCGCCGGTGACGAGGACGACGCGATCGGTGGACATAGGAATCTCCCGGGGGTTTACGACGGAACCGCACCAGCCTAGCGGCGGGCGACGCCGCGGCCCCGACGTGTTTGACACCCCTGCGCGCCGCTGGGACGCTGGACGCAGACACCGACGAAAGGCATCGCCGTGAGCGACACCTCCCCCACTCCCGCCCCCGAACCGGGCGCGAACCCTCCCGTGCCGCCGGCACCGCCCGCCGCCCAGCCCGGCGCGTATCCGCCGGCCGCACCGGCACCGCAGCCCGCCCCGCAGGCACCGCCGGCCGCCCAGCCGGCCGCGTACCCGCCGCCGGCCCAGGGCGCCTACCCGCCGCCCGCCTACGGCGCTCCGGCGACGCCCGCGCCCTACGGGTCGGCGCCCGCCTACGGCAGCGCACCGGCGTACGGCGCCGCACCCGCGTACGGTGCGGCACCGGGCTACGGCTACGGCGCACCGGCGAAGACGAACACGCTCGCGATCGTGTCGCTCATCGCCTCGATCTCGAGCTTCGTGATCCTGCCGTTCATCGGCTCGATCGTCGGAGTCATCACCGGCCACATGTCGCTCAAGCAGCTGAAGACGAGCGGCGAGCAGGGCCGCGGCATGGCGCTGGCCGGCACGATCATCGGATGGGTCGGCCTCGGCCTCACCATCCTCGGCATCATCGCGATGATCCTCTTCTTCATGTTCAGCTTCGCGATGTACTCCTCGACCGGGAGCTACTCCTCCTGACCTCGCTCTTGAGCGCCCCGGAGCCTTGCTCCGGGGCGCTCAAGGCATGTAACCGGCGTACGCTGGAAGCACCGTGAAGAACTCCAGCCACGCCCCTTCGGCCACATCTCTGCCGCGCGCCCCGCGCGACGATGTCGGCGCGCGTTCGACGCGTTATCTCGTGATGATGGGCGTGCGCATCGCGTGCTTCATCCTCATGGTGGTGATCACGCCGTACGGCTGGTACACGTGGGTCTTCGGCGCAGCGGCGATCTTCCTGCCGTACATCGCCGTCGTCTCGGCGAACGTCGGCCAGGAGGCGCGCAGCAACCGTCGCGAGGACCCCGAGCCGTCGCTGCCCGCCGTGGCGAGCAGCAGCGTGCCCGAGACCCGCGTGATCCGGATCGAAGAGAGCCGCGACGCGATCACTCCGCCGCCCGGCGCCGAGCAGGCACCCGACGACACGCCCGACGCCTCCGCCGATGCGTCCGACCGCAAGGACGACGAGGGTCCCACCGCATGAGCGACGACGGGATCGACGCGACCTGCTCGCGCGCCGGCTGCCGGCAGAGCGCCCGCTGGCGGATCGACTGGCGCAATCCCCGCATCCACACGGCTGACCGCCGCAAGACGTGGGTCGCGTGCGACGAGCACGTCGACTATCTGCGCGAGTTCCTGGCCGCGCGCGAGTTCCCCCTCGAGGTCACGCCTCTCGCCGACTCGGAGGTCGCCCGATGAGCCGCGGTGTGAGCATGCAGAACCTGCCGCGTGCGGGTCGCTGGGCGATCTACATCGCTCTGGCCGTGGTGTTCGCGATCGCGTGCGCGTTCCTGTCGCACTGGCAGTTCAGCCGCAACGAGGAGCGTTCGCATCAGCTTGCGCTGGTGGCGCAGAACTACGACGCCGACCCGGTGCCGCTCGCCGAGGCGATCCCGGCCGGTGGTGAGCTCGATCCGCAGGACGAGTGGCACCCCGTCACCCTGACGGGCGAGTATCTCGCCGACGACCAGCTGCTGGTCCGCAACCGGCCGCACGGCGGCACGTCGGCGTTCGAGGTGCTCGTGCCGTTCCGCCTCGACGACGGGCGCGTACTGCTGGTGGACCGCGGTTGGGTGCCACCGGGCGACGATCAGCCCGAGCCCGACGCGGTGCCCGCTCCCCCTGCCGGCGAGGCGACGGTCGTGGTGCGGCTGCGCCCGGGCGAGGCGCTGCCCTCCTCGGGACGGTCAGCGCCCGACGGCCAGGTGCCGACGATCAACCTCGATCTCGTGGCCGGCTCGATCTCGTCGGACGCGGGTGACTCCCTGGAGCGCAGTGCCTACGGCGTGATGGTGTCCGAGGATCCGGCGCAGGCGGCCGTGCCGAACGCGCTGGAGGCGCCGTCGGACGACCCGGGCCCCCACCTGTCGTACGCGATCCAGTGGATCATGTTCGCGATCATGGGATTCATCTTCATCGGTTACGTCATCCGCACGGAGCGCAAGCACCGCCGCGAGGACGCCGAGGACGGGGCTGCTGCAGGCGGCGACCCCGAAAGGACCCCGGATGCCGCTCCAGCGGCGGTCCCGGCATCCCGTCGTCGTCGCGATCGCGACGCCGAGGACGAGGACGCCCTGATCGACGCCGCAGGCCGCTGACGACTACGCGAGCGAGATGAGGTCGGCGTAGTCGCGACCCCAGATGTCTTCGACGCCGTCGGGCAGGATGAGCACACGCTCGGGGTTGAGCGCCTCGACCGCGCCCTCGTCGTGCGAGACGAGCACGACGGCGCCCTCGTAGTGAGCGAGCGCGCCGAGGATCTCGTCGCGCGAAGCGGGGTCCAGGTTGTTCGTCGGCTCGTCGAGCAGCAGCATGTTGGCCGACGACACGACGAGCGTCGCGAGCGACAGGCGCGTCTTCTCGCCACCCGACAGCACGCCGGCGGGCTTGAGCACGTCGTCACCGGTGAACAGGAACGATCCCAGGACCTTGCGCGCCTCGGTGGCGTTGATGTCAGGCGCGGCCGACATCATGTTCTCGAGCACCGAGCGGCTGACGTCGAGGTTCTCGTGCTCCTGCGCGTAGTAGCCGATCTTGAGCCCGTGCCCGGGCTCGAGCTGCCCGGTGTCGGGCTGATCGACGCCGGCGAGGATGCGGAGCAGCGTCGTCTTGCCGGCGCCGTTGAGGCCCAGCACGACGACCTTCGACCCTCGGTCGATCGCGAGGTCGACGTCGGTGAAGATCTCCAGCGAGCCGTACGACTTCGACAGCCCCGAGGCCATGAGCGGCGTCTTGCCGCACGGGGCGGGCTTGGGGAACCGCAGCTTCGCGACGCGCTCCTCCTGACGCACCTCGTCCAGGCCCGCGAGCATCTTCTCGGCGCGCGCGACCATCTGGTGCGCGGCGGCGGCCTTGGACGCCTTGGCGCCGAACCGCGCGGCCTGCTGCTGCAGGACGGTCGCCTTCTTCTCGACGTTCGCGCGCTCCTTCTTGCGGCGCTCCTCGTCGGCCACCCGCTGACGCAGGTAGTTCTTCCAGTCCATGTTGTAGACGTCGATGATCTGGCGATTGGCGTCGAGGTAGAACACGCGGTTCACCGTCTCGCCGACGAGCTCGACATCGTGCGAGATGACGATGAGGCCGCCCTTGTACCCCTTGAGGAACTCGCGGAGCCACACGACGCTGTCAGCGTCGAGGTGGTTCGTCGGCTCGTCGAGGATCATCGTCTGCGCGTCCGAGAACAGGATGCGGGCGAGCTCGATGCGGCGGCGCTGACCGCCCGACAGCGTCTTGAGCGGCTGGTCGAGGATGCGGTCGGGAAGCGACAGGTTGTGCGCGATGGAGGCCGCCTCGGCCTCGGCCGCGTAGCCGCCGAGCGCCTCGAAGCGCTCGGTGAGGTTCGCATACTTGCGCATGGCGCGGGCGGCGACGGTCTCGTCGTCGCTGGCCATCGCGAGGGATGCCTCGTGCATGCCGATCGCGAGCGTGCCGAGCCCGCGCGCATCGAGGATGCGCGTGCGGGCGAGCATCTCGGGGTCGCCCGAGCGCGGGTCCTGCGGCAGGTACCCGAGTTCGCCGGAGCGCTCGACCTTTCCATCGGCGGGGATGAGGTCGCCCGCGAGCACCTTGGTCAGCGTGGTCTTGCCGGCGCCGTTGCGGCCGACCAGTCCGATCTTGTCGCCGTCCGAGACGCGGAAGGAGACGTCCGACATGAGCACGCGGGCGCCCACGCGGATCTCGAGGTCGTGCACGGCGAGCACAGCGGATGTCCGTTCCGTCGAAGGTGTCAGTACGCGGCCGACTGGCCAGCCATCCAGTATACGGGGCGGCGATGCCCGCCCGGCGTCCGCAGCTGCCTCCGGAGGCGGATGCAGGACGGTACTCGAGAGGGATGCGGACGGTACCTGAGAGTGATGCCTCACGCCGCACCCGCTGCGTACCGTGCCGGAGTGGACCTGATCTCCGACATCATCCTGCAGGCGGTGGCATCGCCGTGGCTGTACGTCACGATGTTCGCCGTGGCGCTCATCGACGGCTTCTTCCCCCCGGTGCCGAGCGAGACCGTGCTCGTCGCCGCCGCGGCGGTGGCGGCATCCACGGGTCGCCCGGATCTGCTGTTGCTGGGAGCCGTCGCGGCGGCCGGAGCGGCGGTGGGCGACAACATCGCGTTCGCGGTGGGTCGCCGCACCGGAACGACGAGATTCGCGTGGATGCGGCGGCCCCGCGTCGCGGGGGCGTTCGCGTGGGCGGGGTCGGCGCTGGAACGGCGCGGCGCCGGGCTGATCCTGGGCGCGCGGTTCATCCCGGTGGGCCGCGTGGCCGTCAACCTGTCGGCCGGAGCCCTGCGGTACCCCTGGCGGCGGTTCGCCGGCCTGGCGGTGTGCGCGGGAGTGTGCTGGGCCGCCTACAGCATCGCGATCGGCCTGCTGGCCGGAGCCTGGCTGAAGGATCAGCCGCTCCTGAGCGCCGGCCTCGGCATCGTGGTGGCGCTCGGGCTCGGCCTCGCCATCGACCGTGTGATCGCGTGGCGCGCCCGCCGCGCCACCGTCTCCCCCTCGGCCGCAGGCGCGCCCTCCGCCGCGGTCACGTGCGTCGACTGACAGGATGACATCGTGAGCGACACCCCTCCTCCCGCTCCCGCCCCGCCGACCGAGCCGACCGCGCCGGCGGCGCGCCGGCGGCGCCCGACTCCGCGGACCATCGCCTTCGGCGTGCTGGCGGTCGCCGTCGGCGCACTGTTCTCGGTGCTCGTGCCGGTGGTGATCTCGCTGTACGGTCAGCCGGCGGCCTTCACCTTCCTGTTCGGCGCGCTGCTGTGCGCCGCGCCGCTGGTCGCCGTGCGGTGGCCGCGCTGGTCGATCGCGATGTTCGCGGTCGCGGCGGTGGTGCTGCCGCTGCCGATCGCCGACAACGGCGGCACGCCCTGGCCGTGGCCGTGGTCGGTGCCGGCGATGCTGGTGCTCGTCGTGCTGGTGGGAGTCCTCGCGATCGTCCACAGCTGGCGCCTGGCGCTCGTGGCGTGGCTCGTGTCGATCGGCGGGACGCTCGCCGTCGTCATCGCGCTGTCGGAGGTCGTGCCGGTCGTCGCGGCGATCGTGAACCTCGTGATCGTGACGTCGGTGTCGGGTGCCGGGCTCCTCGTGGCCGTCCTGGTCGCGAGCCGGCTGCGCGTCGGCGCCGAGCTCAGCCGGGAGCGCGAGCTGACGGCGCTGGAGCAGTCCCGGCGCCTCGTCGTCGAGGAGCGCGCGCGCATCGCCCGCGAGCTGCACGACGTCGTCGCGCACGGGATGTCGCTCATCCAGGTGCAGGCGTCCACGGCGCGGTATCGCGTGCCCGGGCTGCCCGATGACGCCGTGCGGGAGTTCGACGAGATCGCGCAGACGGCGCGCACGGGACTCGCCGAGATGCGCCGCCTGCTCGGCGTGCTGCGCACGGAGGACCACGCCGCCGACCTGGCGCCGCAGCAGGGGCTGCGCGACATCCCTGCGCTCGTCGAGACCGTGCGGCGCGCCGGGGCGGAGGTCGTGGCGACCTACCCGGCGACGTCGCGGGCCGTGCCCGACGCCGTCGACATCGCGGCCTTCCGCATCACGCAGGAAGCCCTGAGCAACGCCGTGCGCCACGCCCCGGGCGCCCCCGTGACGCTGACGGTGGACACGGATGCCGACGCCGTGCGCATCCTCGTGCGCAACGCCCCCTCCACCGACGCCGACCCCGCCGCCGCTTCGGCCGCCCGCGGGCACGGCCTCGTCGGCATGCGGGAGCGCGCGGCGCTCGTCGAAGGTAGCGTGGACGCCGCAGCGGATCCCGACGGCGGCTGGACCGTCCGGGCCGTGCTGCCGGTTCCTCCGCCGCCGCCGGCGGTCCCTGAAGCACCGCATCCGCCGACCACGGGAGAGCACCAGTGACCATCAGCGTCCTCGTGGCCGACGACCAGGCGATGGTCCGTGCCGGCTTCGCGGCGCTGCTGGACGCGCAGGAGGACATCCGCGTCGTCGGCCAGGCCGCCGACGGCGCGCAGGCGGTCGCGCTTGCGGCGCGCACGGATCCCGACGTCGTGCTCATGGACGTGCGGATGCCGGAGCTCGACGGCATCGCGGCGACGCGGCGCATCCTCGGCCCGTCCTACCCGGCGGCGCACGTGCCCCGCATCCTCATGCTCACCACGTTCGACATCGACGACTACGTCTACGACGCGTTGGAGGCGGGGGCGAGCGGGTTCCTGCTCAAGGACGCGCTCCCCGAGGATCTCGTCCACGCCGTGCGCGTGGTGGCGGCCGGGGACGCGCTCCTCGCGCCGAGCGTCACGCGCCGCATGATCGAGCACTTCGCCGCCCGGCGGCCGCGCGCCGGGCGCACGGCCGGCGTGCTGCACGAGCTCACCGAGCGCGAGCGGGAGGTGCTGACGCTCATCGGGCGCGGCCGCTCCAACGGCGAGATCGCCGCAGACCTGTTCATCTCGGAGCAGACCGTCAAGACGCATGTCGGCAAGGTGCTCGCCAAGCTCGGCGCACGCGACCGCGTGCAGGCCGTGATCTTCGCCTACGACGCGGGTCTGGTCGAGCCCGCTTCCTGAGCCCTTCCCGGGCGGCGTCCGCGGCGGCATCCCCCCACGGGGTGAGGCGACGACGGCACCACGGTGCGATGCCCTCGCGGGCACCGCCTTCCTAGCCTTCGGGGACCGATGTCCCCGAGGAGGAACCATGACCGTCGCCACCGCCGCGCCCGCGGCATCCGCTCTGCGTCCTCACAGCCGTGACCGGGCGATCGATCTCGTCCGCGCCGCCTGCATCCTCGGCGTGGTGGTGCTGCACGCCATGATGGTCGGCGTCGGAGTGGCAGGCGGCATCCCGTCGTTCGTCAACGCCAGCGACGGCACGTGGTGGATCGTCCCGCTCAGCTGGGTGCTCCAGGTGATGCCGCTGTTCTTCGTCATCGGCGGGTTCTCCGCGGCGACCGCATACCGGCGCGCCCGCGCGCGCGGATCGGATGCCGTCGCCTTCGTCTCGGGGCGGGTGCACCGGCTGCTGCGCCCGGCGATCGTCACGATCGGCGTCGTCGGCGCACTCCTGGCGCTCCTGGCCGCCGCCGGTGTGCCCGCCGACCTCGTGGCCCTCGCGGGGTTCCGGTTCGCGCAGCCGCTGTGGTTCCTCGCAGTGTTCCTCGTGTGCCAGGCACTCGTTCCCGGGCTGCTGCGGCTCCACGAGCGCGCGCCCTTCGCCACCATCGCCGTCCTCGCGGCCGTTGCCGCAGCGGTCGACGGCGTCCGCCTCGTCTCGGGCATCGACGCGCTCGGCTTCCTCAACCTCGCGTTCGTGTGGCTCACGCTGCAGCAGCTGGGCTTCTTCCTCGCCGACGGACGCATCGACGCACTGCCGCGCCGCACCCGCGTCCTCGCGGCGGCCGGCGCGGTCGCCGCGCTCGCGGTGTCGTTCGTGAGCGGCATCCACTCCCCCGATCTCGTCGCGAACATCAACCCGCCCACGACGGCGCTGCTGCTGGTCGGCATCGCGCACACGGCACTGTTCTCGCTGCTGCGCGGTCCGCTCGGACGGCTCGCCGAGCGGCGACCCGCACGGCGGTTCACGGACTTCGTGACCCCGCGGGCGATGACCGTGTACCTGTGGCACATGCCGGTGCTGCTGGGGCTCGCGGGGCTGTCGGCGATGTGGGCGCTCACGACCGGGCTGCCGCTGCCCGGGGTCGACGGACCGTGGTGGTGGCTCACGCGGCCCCTGTGGCTCGGCGCGGCGCTCACGGCGACCGCAGCGGTGGCGCTCGTCGCGGCCCGCGTCGAAGCGGCGACCCCGCCGCCGGCGACCGGTTCGGCACGCCGCGCGGGTCTCGCGGTCGTCGCGGGCGTCGCGGGCGTGGCGTTGCTGCTCGTCGTCGGCACGACCGTCGTCACGGCCGCGATCACCGTCGCCCTGGTGGCGTGGGCGCTCCGGCTCGCACGTCAGACGCGGTCCGCAGGTGTAGAGGGCGGACAGCGGATCCGCCGATCATTGGTGGACGGCGTCCAAGTTCCCCTGCCCACGGCCCCCTAGGCTGAGGCCATGTCATCCATCGCCGCTGCCCCGGCCGCCTCCGCCGGCACCCGTCGCGTGCTCGCCGACGTCATCGCCCGTCCGTCCTCGCGCGCTCGCGCGTTCGCCCTCGACGCCGGCCTCGTCATCGCCGGAGCCACCATCGTCGCGCTCCTGGCGCAGATCGAGATCCCGCTGTGGCCGGTTCCCATCACCGGTCAGACCCTCGGCGTCATCGTCGTCGGCGCTGCGCTCGGCGCATGGCGCGGCGCGGCGGCCCTCACGACGTACATGCTCGTCGGACTGGCCGGCCTGCCGGTGTTCGCCGGATTCACCGGCACCCTGGCCGCCGTCGGAAAGCCGAGCTTCGGGTTCGTCATCGGCTTCATCTTCTCGGCGTTCGTCGCGGGCTGGTTCGCCGAACGCGCGTGGGATCGCCGTCCGGCACTCGCGTTCGTCGGCTTCGCCCTCGCGAGCATCGTGCCGTTCCTGTTCGGCATCCCCTACATGGCGTTCATCCTCAACGTCGTGATGGGCCTCGACCTGTCGTTCGGCGAACTCCTGCAGGCGGGTCTGCTGCCGTTCATCGTCGGCGGACTCATCAAGGCGGGCCTCGCTGCAGCGATCATCCCCGGCGCGTGGGCGCTCGTGCGCAAGGTCGACAAGACCAAGGACTGACGGGATGCCGCGGCCCGCGGCATCCCCTCCTCGAAAGCCCCGGCCGCCTCGGCCGGGGCTTTCGCGTGCGTGCCATGGGATGACGTCACGGATTCGCAATCTGGGAGGACGCTGGGTAAGGTTGCCCTTACTCGCTCTCTATTAGGGCATCCTTACCTAACACCCTCCCGGAGGATTCCGTGCGCCTTCCCCGTCCCGCCGCCACCGCGATGCTCGCCGTCGCCGCGCTCTCCCTCGCCGGTTGCGCGAGCGGAGCCGCCGACAGCACCGATGACGCCTCCGCCTCCTCCGGCGCCGGCTTCCCGGTCACGATCGAGCACGCGCTCGGCGAGACGGTGATCGAGGCGCAGCCGGAGCGCGTCGCCACGATCGCCTGGGGCAACCAGGACGTCGCCCTCGCGCTCGGCGTCGTCCCCGTCGGCATGGACACGCAGGTCTGGGCGTGGAGCGGCGCCTCCGAGCCGGGTGTGTACGAGTGGACGAGCGACAAGCTCGACGAACTCGGCGCCGGGCTGCCGACCCTGTTCGAGACCACGGACGGCGTCGACTTCGAGGCGATCGCCGACACCGCCCCCGACGTCATCCTCGCCGCACAGTCCGGCCTCAGCCAGGAGGACTACGACACCCTCAGCGCGATCGCGCCGGTCGTCTCGTACCCCGACATCCCGTGGTTCACGCCGTGGCGCGATCAGATCACGCTGAACGCCGCGGGCCTCGGGCTCGCGACCGAAGGCGACGCGCTGGTCGCCGACCTCGAGCAGCAGATCGCCGACGCGACCGCCGATGCTGGCTTCGCCGGCAAGACCGCCGCCTTCTTCTACATGTCGCCCGCCGACCTCTCCACGGTGTCGCTGTACACCGGCGGCGACTCGCGCACCGCGTTCCTGAACGACCTGGGCTTCGACCTCCCGCAGGTCGCCGTCGACGCCGCCGAAGAGGGCTCGTTCTACCTCGACTTCAGCGCGGAGAACGCCGACCAGCTGGCCGACGTCGACGTCGTCGTCACGTACGGCGACGAGACTCTGCTGCCCGCCCTGCAGGCCGACCCGCTGTGGAGCACCCTCCCGGCCGTCAAGAACGGCGCGGTCGTCGCCGTCGGCGAGGGCGACGCCTACAGTGCCGCCGTCAGCCCCACCGCCCTGTCGATCCCGTGGGTCCTCGACCAGTACGTCGGCGACCTGAAGGCCGCCGCCGCGAAGGTTCAGTGACCGACACCCTGCTCGCACGGCGTCGTGCGTCCACCCGTCCGGTGGACGCACGACGCCGCATCGCGGTCCTCGTCATCGCGATCGTCGCCGTCCTGCTGGCGGTCGTCGTGTCGCTGTCGTTCGGCTCGCGTCCCGTGTCCGTCGACCAGATCGTCGAGGGCATCGCCCTGTGGCTGCGCGGCGAGACGCCGACCGACATCGGGGCGATCGCCGTGCAGAGCCGTGTGCCGCGCACGGTCCTTGCGCTCCTCGCCGGCGCCGCACTCGCGCTCTCGGGTGCGCTGATGCAGGCGATCACCCGCAACCCCCTGGCCGATCCGGGCATCCTCGGCGTCAACACCGGCGCCGCGCTCGCCGTGGTGATCGGCATCGCGTTCCTCGGCACCTCGAGCGCGCTCGGTCACCTCGGGCTGGCCCTCGTCGGCGCCTTCGTGACCGCCTTCTTCGTCTACTTCGTCGGATCCGTCGGCCCCGGCGGCACCACGCCCATCAAGCTGGCCCTCGCCGGAGCGGCGACCACCGCCGCCCTCTCTTCGCTCGTGGCGGCGATCCTCCTCCCCCGCCAGGCCGTCATGGACGAGTTCCGCTACTGGCAGATCGGCAACGTCGGCCGCGCGGACTGGGAGACGATGGGCATCATCGTCCCCGTGATCGTGGTCGGCACCCTCATCGCACTGCTGTGCGCCTCTTCGCTGAACGCCCTCGCCCTCGGCGACGATGTCGCCGTCGGCCTCGGGGTGCACGTGGGACGGATCCGCATCGTCGCGGCCGTCGCCGGCGTCACCCTCTGTGCCGCCGTGACGGCCGTGGCGGGCCCGATCGGGTTCGTCGGCCTCATGGTGCCTCACGCGGTGCGCCTTCTCGTCGGGTCCGATCAACGCTGGATGCTGCCGCTGTCGGCCCTCGGCGGTGCACTGCTGCTGACCCTCGCGGACACCATCGGCCGGGTGATCGGCTCACCCGGCGAGGTGGAGGCCGGCATCATCACCGCCTTCCTCGGGGCGCCCGTGCTCATCGCGATCGCCCGCCGCACCCGGATGAAGGCGATGTGATGACCGCCACCCTCCCGTTCGTCGCCGACGCGCACATCGACCTGATCCGCAGCGGACGCCGTCGCCGCAGCCGTCGCCGGGTCATCGCACTGTGGGTCATGGCCCTCCTGCTGGTTGTGCTGTTCGGCGCGATGCTCATGCTCGGCAACACCGTCTATCCGGTGTCGGACGTGCTCGCCGTCCTGGCCGGACAGCAGGTTCCCGGAGCGTCGTTCACGGTCGGCACGCTGCGCCTGCCGCGCGCGCTCACAGGCCTGCTCGCCGGCATCGCGTTCGGCGTGGCCGGCGCGACATTCCAGACGATGCTCCGCAACCCGCTCGCGAGTCCCGACGTGATCGGCATCACCTCGGGCGCAAGCGCCGCGGCGGTGCTGTCCCTCGTCGTGCTGCACTGGAGCGGCGCGGCCACGATGGGGCTCGCCCTCATCGCCGGCGTGGGCACCTCGGCCGTCATCTACCTCGCCGCGCGCGGCGGGGATGCCACCGGGGGCCGTCTCATCCTCATCGGCATCGGCGTCGGCGCGATGCTCGACGCGGTCGTCTCGTTCCTGCTGCTGCGCGCCGCGGTCTGGGACCTCGCGGTCGCGACGCGGTGGATGACCGGCAGCCTCAACGGGTCGCGCATGGAGGACGTCCCGTCGCTGGCGATCGCCGTCGCCGTGCTCGTGCCCGTCGTGCTGCTGATGGGCCGCGACCTCGGGGCCCTGGAGCTCGGCGACGCGTCCGCGACCGCGCTCGGTGTCCGGGTCGACCGGACGCGCATCGTGCTCATCATCGCCGCGGTCGCCCTCGCCTGCTTCACGACCGCCACGACCGGACCGATCGCGTTCGTGGCGTTCCTGGCCGGCCCCATCGCCGCTCGCATCGTCGGGCCCGGCACCTCCGTCATCCTGCCTGCGGCGCTCACCGGAGCATGCCTCGTGCTCGCCGCCGACCTGCTCGGGCAGTTCGCCTTCGACACGAAGTTCCCCGTCGGCGTGATCACCGGCATCCTCGGGGCGCCGTACCTCATCTACCTGCTCATCCGGACCAGCCGCCGCGGAGGATCGTCATGACCGCACACCACGCCATCCGCACCCAGGGGCTGGTCGCCGGCTACGGCGGACGCAGAGTCGTCGACGGCATCGACATGGAGATCCCCGCCGGGCGCATCAGCGTCATCGTCGGCGCGAACGCCTGCGGCAAGTCGACCCTGCTGAAGACGCTCTCTCGACTGCTGCCCGCACAGGAGGGCGCCGTCGTCCTCGACGGCAAGCGGATCGACCAGATCCCCACGAAGGAGCTCGCCCGCACCCTCGGCCTGCTGCCCCAGCAGCCGATCGCGCCGGAGGGGATCGCCGTGGCGGACCTCGTCGGCCGAGGCCGGCATCCTCACCAGAAGCTGTTCCGCTCGTGGACGGCGGCAGACGACCGCGCGGTGGCCGAGGCGCTGGCCGCGACCGGAGTCCTCGATCTCGCCGACCGCGCCGTCGACGAGCTGTCGGGCGGCCAGCGCCAGCGGGTCTGGATCGCGATGGCCCTCGCACAGCAGACCGATGTGCTGCTGCTGGACGAGCCGACGACGTTCCTCGACGTCTCCCACCAGATCGACGTGCTCGACCTGCTCGCCGACCTGAACGCCAGCCGCGGCACCACGATCGTCATGGTGCTCCACGACATCAACCTCGCGGCCCGCTATGCCGACCACCTGTTCGCGCTGCGCCATGGCCGGCTCATCGCCAGCGGCTCACCCGCCGATGTCGTGACGAGCGAACTGGTCCGCGAGGTGTTCGACCTGGACTCCCTTGTGATCGCCGATCCCGTGTCGGGCGCCCCGATGGTGCTCCCCCGCGGTCGCCATCACTCCCGAGCCGACGCCGATGCGGCCTCGATGCACGCCCCCGACCCCGCAGGAGACCCCCGATGACCGACGAACGTCCGACCAGCCGCTTCTTCCGTGCCCGTGTCACGGCGATCACCGACGTCACGCCGAGCTTCCGCCGCTTCACCTTCGGCGGCGACGATCTCGCCGACTACGGCGACCCCGGGCTCGATCAGCGCATCAAGATCGTCTTTCCCACGCGCACGCTGGGGCTGGACGCGATGCCGGTGGACGACGACTGGTACACCCGGTGGCGCGAGCTCCCGGCGGAGCAGCGCCTGCCGTTCCGCACCTACACCACGCGCTACGTCCGCAACCACGTCGGCGAGGTGGACGTCGACATGGTGTCGCACGACGTGATCGGCCCCGCCTCGGACTGGATCGACCGGGCTGCGGTCGGCGACGAGGTGCTGATCTACGCGCCCACCACACGGCACCGCGGCGTGAGCTTCGGCATCGACTTCGTGCCGCCGGCACAGGTCGAGGCGATCCTGCTCGCCGGCGACGAGACCGCGACGCCCGCTATCGCCGCGATCCTCGAGCAGCTGCCCCGCGACGCGCGCGGCGTAGTGGCGGTGGAGCTGCCCCACCCGGACGATGCGGCCTACCTGCCGCGGCATCCCGGATTCGCGTACCGCATCGGCACGCGGACCGGCGAGGACCGCCACGCGCACCTCATGACGGCGGTGGCCGACGCGGCCGCCGAGCTCGCACCCGCGGGCGCCGGCGCCGATGTCGAAGAGGTCGACATCGACACCGACATCCTGTGGGAGGTCCCACGCACCGCGAAGGGCGGCGCCGCGCTCAAGAGCGCCCGCCTGTACGCGTGGCTCGCCGGCGAGGCGGGCGCGATCAAGGCGCTGCGCCGCCACCTCGTGTCGGAGCGAGGCGTCGACCGCCGCGCCGTGGCCTTCATGGGCTACTGGCGCCTCGGTCGCGCCGAGAACACCTGAACCGCGATCGAGCGCTGATCAGAGGGATGCCGCCAGCCCGGCGATCATCGCCTCCAGACCACGATCGAACAGGGCGATGCTGCCCGGCGCGCCGACCTCGAACTCGTCCGCGGGAGCCGCGTCATCACGGTTGCGGACCCAGACCAGGAGGAACCCCGACGCGAAGGCGTCCGTGATCCCGAGGATCTGCCGGGCGTGATCGTGCTCGAGGCCCGCCCGTTCCAGACTCCGCACGACGGCCGCGAGATGGTCCGCGACGACCGGCAGGTCGTTGCGCGCCGACGCGAGGAGCTCGA
The DNA here is from genome assembly GCF_042722305.1 of Microbacterium sp. NPDC058389. Classification (NCBI taxonomy): domain Bacteria; kingdom Bacillati; phylum Actinomycetota; class Actinomycetes; order Micrococcales; family Microbacteriaceae; genus Microbacterium; species Microbacterium sp. NPDC058389. The sequence goes on along the minus strand of NZ_JBHXJQ010000020.1, from coordinate 25,304 downwards.
ACGACCGGGGCAGGCGGACCGCCAGATCGCGGTAGGACGTCCACGCGCGGCGCATCAGCCCCTGCCAGTCCTCTCCGTCGCGATGGTCCACCTCGAGCTGGGCGATGAGCAGTCCGATAATCGCCGCGACGAGATCGTCACGGCTGCTCACATGCGTGTAGAGGCTCATCGGCGCGCAGCCGAGCGCTTCGGCGAGGCGCCGCATCGTGAGCGCGTCGAGCCCGTCGCGCTCCACCAGTTCGACCGCCGCCGTGGCGATGTCGACGCGGGTGAGCCGCGGCCGGCGGTCGAGGTCGATTTGACGTGGTGCCACGGGTGCCACAGTATCGTCCGTACATTGTACGGACGAAGGAGTGTCGACCGATGGAGCTGTTCCGACTGACCGCCGCGGAGGCGACCACGCTGTTCCGAAGCCGCGAGCTGTCTCCCCTCGAACTCCTCGATGCGGTGCTCGCCCGCACGGCCGCGACCGAGCCGGAGGTGAACGCTGTCACCGAGCAGTGGGTCGACGAGGCCCGCGCGGCGGCTGCGGAGTCCGAGCGACGGTTCGCGCGCGGCGAGCGGGTGCGGCCGTTGGAAGGCATCCCGCTCATGCTCAAGGAGGAGCAGCCCGTGGCCGGCCGCCGCATCGAAGAGGGCAGCCTGCTGGAGCAGGGCACGATCGCCCACGAGACCCACCCGGTCGTGGAACGGGTCCGGGCCGCAGGCGCGGTGATCCACGGGCGCACCTCGACGCCGGAGTACTCCTGCGCGCCGGTCACGCACTCGGCCCTGTGGGGCGTCACGCGAAACCCGTTCAACCGGCAGCTCAGCCCGGGCGGGTCATCAGGCGGCGCCGGTGCGGCGCTCGCCGCCGGGTCCACCGTGCTCGCCACCGGCTCCGACATCGGCGGCTCGATCCGCATCCCCTCGGCGTTCTGCGGTGTCGTCGGCTTCAAACCGCCGTTCGGCCGCGTGCCCGGCCTCGCCCCCTTCAACTCGGACACGTACTGCGCCGACGGCCCGATGGGCCGCAGTGTCGCCGACGTCGCCCGACTGCAGAACGTCATGGCGGGGCCGTGGGCAGGTGACCAGGCGGCCCTGCCGACGTATCCGGCACTCTCGGCCGAGCCCGGCTCGCTGGCCGGCCTGCGCATCGCGCTGTGCGTCGACCTCGGCGGCTACGAGGTCGACCGCGCGGTGGAGCGGAACACCCGCGAGGTCGCCGCCGCGCTGGCCGATGCGGGCGCCACCGTGAACGAGGTCTCGCTGCCGTGGGGCCCGGAGCTCGTCCAGCGCACCGCGTGGCCGCACTTCGGCGCCATCATGGGTCCGTTCATCGAAGACATCGCCCACGGCGATCCCGCTCGGACCGAGCTGCTCATGCCCTACACGCGCGCGTTCGCACGGTCGGCAGCCGAGGCGGGTTCGTACGTGGAGGGGCTCGTCGCCGAAGCCGCCTTCTACCGCCCGTTCGGCGAGCTCATGGCGGATCACAACGCCCTGCTGTGCCCGACCGTCGCCACGACGGGATTCGCCGCCGACGCCGACTGCACCGACAGCCGCGACGTGTTCTCGCAGCTGATGACGCTCCCGTTCAACGTGATCGGCCGCGTGCCCGTGCTCGCCGTGCCGTCCGGGATGGCGCCGAACGGTCTGCCCACGGGAGTGCAGCTCGTGGGGCGCACGTACGACGACGCGGCGGTGTTCCGCATCGGCGCGGCCCTGGAGCGCGAACTCGCGCTCTGGACGGACGCCTCCTGGTGGCCCGAGCTCTGACCCGGTCGGGCGCTTCAGCCGACCTTGACCGTCTCATGCGCATGCCCGAGCCGCAGGCCGGGAACGAGCGCCGCGAGCGCCAGCACGGCGGTGATGGCGAACACGGCCGGGAAGCCGGCGCCCGTCCCCGCCAGCGCCGTGAAGACGAGCCCCGCGACGGCGATCGCCGACGCGGACCCCACCGAGTCCGAGATCGACAGCGCTGAAGAGTTGAATCCCTGGTTCTGCGGCGTCGAATACGCGAGCGTCAGCACCGTGAGCCGCGGGTACATGAGGCCCATGCCACCGCCCGCAAGGCCCCATCCTGCGATCAGCACGGCCGGGTGCAGCCCCAGCAGCGCCGTCAGCAGCGCGAAGCCGAGCGCGGCGACGAGCAGCGCCGTGCCGATGAGGGTGATCCTGGTATTTCCGATGCGGTCGCCGAATCGTCCCTGCACGTCGGCGGCCGCCGCCCATGCCAGGGCGGCGGCGGTGAGCCCGAGCCCGGCGAACGTCGGCGAGAAGTCGTAGTCGTCGATCAGCAGGTACGGCACGTAGATCTCGGCGCCGAACAGCGCTCCGGCGATGAGCCCGCGCATGAGCACGACGCTCGGCAGTCCGCGTGCGGCCCGTAGCGTGCCGCGGGGCAGCAGCGGCCGCGCCGCCAGCCCGATCACGAGAATGGATGCCGCCACCGCCACCCACGACCAGGCGCCGAGCTCTCCGGCCAGGCTCAGCCCCAGCGCCCCTGCGGCGACAGCGACGGCGCACGCCACGCGCGGCGCGATGCGCCCGGTGGCCGGCTCGTCGGTATGCAGCGGAAGCCCGTACAGGCGTGCGACGACCATCGCGAACGCGATCACCGTGAGTCCCGCGACGCCGAGGAACACCCACCGCCAGTGCAGGAACTCGGTCACCGCGCCCGCCAGGAAGGGGCCGATGAGCGAGGGCACGACCCACGCTGCCGAGAACGCGGCGAACACACGACCGTGCAGGATGCCCGGGTACACCCGCGCAACCACGACGTACAGCGCCACGGTCTGCCCGCCGGTGCCGAGACCCTGCACGAGCCGACCCGCGACGAGCACCGGCATCGTGAGCGCGACACCGGCGATCACGAGGCCGACGACGAACAGCGCCACCGCGGTCGTGAGGGGTGCCAGCACGCCGCCGCGGTCGCACCAGGCGCCGACGACGACCATGCCGATGACGCTCGTGGCCAGCGTGCCCGCGAACGCGACCGCGTACAGGCGGTCGCCGTCCAGATCTGCGCTCACGACGGGCATCACCGTGGTGACCGCGAGCGACTGCATCGCGGCGAGGAAGATCAGCGCGACCGCGCCGATCGTCACCCAGACGTAGCGCGAATGCCAGATACCGCCGGTGGTTGCCTCGCTCACGAGCGCACCAGCGCCGCGATGCGCTCCACCGCCTCGCGCAGGAGCTCCGGCGCGCACCCGAAGTTGATGCGGACGTATCCCTTGCCTTCGCCGCCGAACAGCGGGCCGTGGTGCAGGGCGACCTTGGCCTCGCGCAGCACCTTCACTGCGGGGTTGTCGCCCCAGCCGTACGCGGACAGGTCCACCCACGCCAGGAACCCGGCGTCCGGGGGCAGGTAACGGGCCTCGGGGAGCGACTCGGCGAGCAGCTCCGCCAGCAGGCGCCGGTTGGCGTCGAGGGCGGCGAGCAGGCTCTCCAGCCACTCGTCGCTCTCGGCGGAGTAGGCGGCCACGTTGGACAGCGCCCCGAACAGTCCGGTGCGCCACTCGACCTCCCACGGCAGGGCGCGCAGCCTCTTCGCCTGCTCGTCGCCACCGGCCACCATGACCGCGCACTTCAGACCCGCGAGGTTGTACGTCTTGCTCGCGCTCGTGACGGCGTAGCCGATCCGCCGCGCCGACTCGGAGACGGAGAGGAAGGGCGTGAACGGCTTGTCGGGATAGGTCAGCGGCCCGTGGATCTCGTCGCTGATGACCGGCACGCCGAAGCGCTCGGCGAGGTCGGCGAGGGCAGCGAGGCCGGCAGCGGAGTGCACCGTGCCGGTCGGGTTGTGCGGGTTGCACAGCAGCACGGCGCGTGCACCGGCGGCGAGGGATGCCTCCACCCCGGCGAGATCGATCTCCCAGCCGGAGTCGCTCTGGGTGAGCGGAACGCGCTCGACGACCCCGCGCGCCTCTTCGACCGTGTCGTAGAACGGCGGATACACCGGGGGCATGACGACCACGCGATCGCCCGGCTCGATGACCAGGCGCAGGATCTCGACGACGCCCATCATGACGTCACCCGTCCAGTACACGTGCGAGGGGTCGACGTTCCATCCCCACCGACGGTCGGCGAAGCCGACGAACGCCTCACGCACACCCGGGTCCGGCGGCGTGTAGCCGGTGTCGCCGAGCTCCACCGCACGCGTGAGTACGCGGGTGATCGCCGGCGCGAGCGCGTAGTCCGTCTCCGCGACGAAGAACGGCAGCACGTCCGCTCCGTACTTGCGCCACTTCGTGCTCGAACGCTGGCGCAGCTCGTCGATGGGCAGGGCTTGCAGGGGGGTGACGCTCACCTTTCGAGACTATCGAGCCGGCGGCCCGGCGGCGCCGAGTGAGTCACCGTGTGAAGGTGCCCAGGTCGTGCTGGTCGAAGTACTCGAGCACGAGGGTGTCGCCGTCGAACGTCGCGTTCGAGATCGATCCCGGCGGCGCGTTCTCGCTGAACGGCCGGAAGACGAACTCGTCGCCCTCCCAATGCTCCAGCGGCCAGCGTCCGGTCGGACCGAGCGAGAGTTCCAGCCCGCCGTCGACCACGGCGACCGTGGCCGGGCCGAAGTAGTCGTTCGCATACGTCCCCGCGTACGTGTCGAGCGCCTGGGCGGGCTCGGCATCGGAAGGAGGATTCGCGCCGACGAGCGACCCGATGGGTTCGGACTCCCCCTCGAAGACGCCCATGAACAGCGGCAGCCAGTCGCGGCGCTCCGATCCGTACTGCGCGATGTCGAGGAATCGCGCCGCGATGCCCTCGGGCACGCCGTTGGCCGACGCGTTCGACAGCACGACGATGCCCAGGCCCTCGCGCGGCAGCAGCTTGAACACCGTGCCGGCGCCGAGGAGGAAGGCGCCCGAATGGTTGACGTCGACGAGACCGCCCGCCGTCGTGCCCACGTTGAAGCCGTAGCCGTAGTACCCGGCGCGCGACCCGAACGAGCTGGGCGGCGACCCGACGATCTGCGGCGACATGGCGGGTACGAGGGACGCCGCCTCGATGAAAGGCTCGCCGTCGTGCTCGCCGCTCGCGAGCAGCATCGACAGCCACGTCGTCAGGTCGGTGACGTTCGAGCTCACCCCGCCGGCCGGGGACTGCTGGTCGGGCTGGCGCTGATCGGGTGTCACGATCCACTCGCCGTCCTGTTTCATGTGCCCCATGGCGCGGTTCTCGCGCGACTCCAGGTCCGCGTACCGCGAGCTCGTCGAGGTCATGCCGAGCGGCGCGTAGAGGAGGCGCTCTGAGAGGTCGGCCCAGCCCTCACCGGCCGCGCTCGCGACGGCCTCACCCGCAGCGGTGATGTCGAAGTTGCCGTACGCGTAGGTCGAGCGCCACGGCGCGAGCGGGATGAGGCTCAGCCGCTCGAGGATCGTCGCACGGTCGTACCCGATCTCCTCCAGCTCGTCACCGGCGTGCTTGTAGAGCCCCGATCGATGCGCGTACATGTCGGCGATCGTCACGTGGGCGCCGACGTACGGATCGGCCAGGGTGAAGCCGGCCAGGTGGTCGGCGACCGGCGTGTCCCACGTCACGTAGCCCTCGTCGACGGCGCGTGCCACGACACTCGCGCCGATCGACTTCGAGACCGACGCGAGGGCGAACACCGTGTCGGCGTCGACGGGCTCGCCGCTGTCGAGATCCCGCACACCGAAGCCGTCGGCGTACAGCACCTCGCCCTGGTAGACCACGCCGACCGCGATCCCCGGCGTGCCCGAGGCATCCATCGCCGACCGGACGGCGTCGGGCAGATCGTCGACCGCCGCCTCCACCTGGGCGCGCGTCACGGTCGCGAGGGCATCCGCGCCGGGATCCGGATCGACCGTGGCGGCGGGCGCGGGCGTGGCCTCGGTAGCGGCGTCGGCGAACGTGCAGCCGGTCGCGGCAGACAGGATCAGGACGGCGACGCCGACCGCGGAAACGACACGTCTCTTGTTCCCCGACATGTGCCGAGTGTGGCACACGCCGGCGAGGACGCGTCAGCGGACGCGAGGCGTCCGGAAGGCGTCAGATCGCGAAGCCGAGCGCCCGCATCATGTCGCGGCCGTCGTCGGTGATCCGCTCGGGACCCCACGGCGGCATCCACACCCAGTTGATGCGGAACCGCTCCACGATGTCGTCCAGCGCCTGCGCCGTCTGCTCTTCGAGCACGTCGGTGAGCGGGCAGCCGGCCGACGTCAGAGTCATGTGGATGACCAGTGCGTCGTTCTCGTCATCCCACGCGAGGTCGTAGATGAGGCCGAGGTCGACGACGTTGATCCCGAGCTCGGGATCCATGACGTCCTTGAGCGCTTCGGTGACCTCGTCGTACTTCTCGGGCGTGAGAGTAGCGGTCATGGGAACGATCCTACGCTTCGCTGCCCACGGGGGCTTCGGCCGTCTCTTCCTCGCCCTCGGGCAGGAAACGGTCGTAGCCCTCGTCCTCAAGGCGCTCGGCGAGCTCGGGGCCGCCCTCCTCGACGATGCGGCCCTTGACCATGACGTGCACGAAGTCGGGGTGGATGTACCGGAGGATGCGCGTGTAGTGCGTGATGAGCAGCACACCCAGATCGGTCTCGGCCTTGGCGCGGTTGACGCCCTCCGACACGATCTTCAGCGCATCGACGTCGAGGCCCGAGTCGGTCTCGTCCAGCACGGCGATCTGCGGCTTCAGCAGCTCCAGCTGGAGGATCTCGTGGCGCTTCTTCTCGCCGCCCGAGAAGCCTTCGTTGACGTTGCGCTGCGCGAACTTCGGGTCCATGCGCAGGTTCTTCATCGACGCCTTGACGTCCTTCGTCCACGTGCGGATCGAGGGCGCCTCGCCGTCGATCGCGGTCTTCGCGGTGCGCAGGAAGTTCGTGACGGTGACGCCCGGGATCTCGACCGGGTACTGCATGGCCAGGAAGAGCCCGGCGCGCGCACGCTCGTCGACCGTCATCGCGAGGACGTCCTCGCCGTCGAGGGTGATCTCACCGCTCGTGACGTTGTACTTGGGGTGGCCGGCGATCGTGTACGCCAGCGTCGACTTGCCCGAGCCGTTGGGGCCCATGATGGCGTGGGTCTCGCCGGTGCGGATCGTGAGCGACAGGCCGTTGAGGATGGGCGTGGTGCCGGCATCCGTCTCGACCGTCACGTGGAGGTCGCGGATCTCGAGGACAGACATTCTTCGTTACCTTCTTCAGTTCACTTCGAGCTTGACGGACGGGTCGATGAGCACGTCATCTCCGTCGACCGTGACCGCGAACACCGGGACCGGCTCGTACGCGGGGAGATTGAGGGGCTTGCCGGTGCGCAGCGAGAACGCCGAGCCGTGCGCCCAGCATTCGAGCGAGTCGCCGTCGACGAAACCCTCCGACAGCGAGATGTCGCCGTGGGTGCAGGTGTCGCCGATCGCGTGGACCTCGCCGTTGGAGTCGAGCACGACCGCCATCGGCACGCCGTCGATCTCGACGCGGCGGGCCTCGTCCTGCACGAGGTCGCTGAGGGCGCAGGCGCGCTGAGCACTCATGCCAGGTCCTCCTTGGCGAGCTCTTCCTCGATGGCCGCGAACAGCTCGGCCTCGAGGTCGGCGACGCCGATCTTCTGCACGATCTCGGCGAGGAAGCCGAGCACGACCAGTCGCCGGGCCTCCGCCTCCGGGATGCCGCGCGCCTGCAGGTAGAACAGCTGCTCGTCGTCGAAGCGCCCGGTGGCGCTGGCGTGGCCGGCACCGCGGATGTCGCCCGTCTCGATCTCGAGGTTCGGGATCGACTCGGCACGCGCGCCTTCGGTCAGCACCAGGTTGCGGTTCGCCTCGTACGAGTCGGTCGCGACGGCATCCGGTCCGATCAGCACGTCGCCGATCCACACCGTGCGCGCCGCCGCGCCCTGCAGGGCGCTCTTGTACAGCACGTCGCCGGTCGTCTCGGCGCCCTTGTGGTGCAGGTACACCTGGCTCTCCAGGTGCTGCCCCGAGTCGGAGTAGCTGAGGCCGTACAGCTCGGCGCGCGAGCCGGCGCCCGCGAGCTCGACGCTCGGGTTGACCCGCACGACACCGCCGCCGAAGCTGACGACGACGTGGCGCAGGGTCGCGTCGCGATCGACGCGGGCCTGGTGGGATGCCGCGTGCACCGCGTCGTCGTCCCAGCGCTGCACGGTCACGAGTTCGAGGTGGGCGCCCTCGCGGACGATGATCTCGACGTTCTGCGCGAACTGGGCGCTGCCCTCGTGACGCAGGACGACGGTGGCACGGCTGTGACGGGATGCCTCGACCACGACGTGGGAGTGACCCACGAGGTCGGCTCCCCCGCCGGTCGCCTCGATCACGACGGGCTCGTCGAGCTCGGCCTCGGCAGGGATCGACACGTACAGCGCCTCGGCGGAGCGGGTCCACGCCACAGCGGCAGGGACGTCCTCGGGGACGAAGAACTCGCCGCGCGGCGCCTGGCCGACCGCGAGGCCGGCGGCGGCGACGGGGCCGCCGACGCTCAGCGAGACGGCGCCGGCGTCACCGGCGGCGTCCGCGAACAGGCGCTGCAGGCGCTGGATCGGGGTGTGCTTCCAGTTGACCTCGCGACCCGTGGGGGCCTCGAAGGCGGCGGGATCGGTCGAACGGAAACGCTCGGAGCGAGTCTGAACCGGTACGAACGCACCGGCGCCATCGGTGTGGCCCTTCGCGCCGGGAATGGTGGGGGCCTCAGTCGTGGGGCTCATCTAGCCGACGGATCCTTCCATGCCCATCTCGATGAGCTTGTTGAGTTCGAGCGCGTACTCCATGGGCAGCTCGCGGGCGATCGGCTCGATGAAGCCGCGCACGATCATGGCCATGGCCTCCTCTTCGGGCATGCCGCGGCTCATCAGGTAGAACAGCTGCTCTTCACTGACCTTCGAGACCGTGGCCTCGTGGCCGAGCTGGACGTCGTCGACGCGGATGTCGATCGCCGGGTACGTGTCGGAGCGCGAGATCGTGTCGACCAGCAGCGCGTCGCAGCGGACGGTGTTCGCCGAGTGGTGCGCGTTCGCATCGACGCGGACCTCGCCGCGGTAGCCGGCGCGGCCGCCGCCGCGGGCGATCGACTTCGAGACGATCGAGGACTGCGTGTACGGCGCCATGTGGATCATCTTGGCGCCGGCGTCCTGGTGCTGGCCGGGCCCGGCGAACGCGACCGACAGGGTCTCGCCCTTGGCGTGCTCGCCCATCAGGAAGATCGACGGGTACTTCATCGTGACCTTGGAGCCGATGTTGCCGTCGATCCACTCCATGGTCGCGCCCTCGTGCGCCACGGCGCGCTTGGTGACCAGGTTGTAGACGTTGTTCGACCAGTTCTGGATCGTCGTGTAGCGCACGCGCGCGTTCTTCTTCACGATGATCTCGACGACGGCCGAGTGCAGCGAGTCGGACTTGTAGATCGGGGCCGTGCAGCCCTCGATGTAGTGCACGTACGAGCCCTCGTCGGCGATGATGAGCGTCCGCTCGAACTGGCCCATGTTCTCCGTGTTGATGCGGAAGTAGGCCTGCAGCGGGATCTCGACGTGGACGCCCGGGGGCACGTAGACGAACGAGCCGCCCGACCAGACCGCGGTGTTCAGCGCCGCGAACTTGTTGTCGCCCGCGGGGATCACGGTGCCGAAGTACTCCTCGAAGAACTCCGGGTGCTCGCGCAGCGCGGTGTCGGTGTCCATGAAGATGACACCCTGCTTCTCGAGCTCCTCGTTGATCTGGTGATAGACCACTTCGGACTCGTACTGCGCGGCGACGCCGGCGACCAGGCGCGCCCGCTCGGCCTCCGGGATGCCGAGCTTCTCGTACGTGTTGCGGATGTCTTCGGGGAGGTCCTCCCACGACTGCGCCTGCTTCTCGGTCGAGCGCACGAAGTACTTGATGTTGTCGAAGTCGATCTCGCTGAGATCGGCGCCCCACGTCGGCATCGGCTTGCGCCCGAAGAGTTGGTGACCCTTGAGACGGGTCTTCAGCATCCATTCGGGCTCGGACTTGAGCGCCGAGATGTCGCGCACGACGGCTTCGCTCAGGCCTCGCTTGGCGCTCGCTCCGGCGGCGTCGGGGTCATGCCAGCCGAACTCGTAGACACCCAGGCCTTCCAGCTCGGGGCGATCGATCAGCACATCAGTCATCGTCACGTTCTCCTCCGGGTCCTGCGGTGTCATCCGCCCCGGCATTCCGGTTCCCCCGGTGGAGTTACCTGGGGTGGATGCCGCTCGTCGGACCCTCTCAAAGCGGCGCAGAGATCGCGCCTAGACTGTCGGTGGTGCGCTGCGCCCAAGGCGTTTGCGACCGACCCCTCGATTCTACAGGTTCCACCCCGGAGCGGACGCGCGTCGTCCGTCACACGCGGCGTCCGGAGCCTCTGCCAGGAGGCGATCATCAGTATGTCCGCGGACCAGCCGACCACCGCAGCACCCGGACTGTGGCAGCGATTCCGGCAGTGGCTGCCCGATCGGGTCGACGCGCGGGTGCGCGTCGCCGCCTGGATCTCACTCGTGCTCGAGATCGCCATCGTGGGAACCGGCGGCGCAGTGCGCCTGACGGATTCGGGACTGGGATGCGAGTGGCCGCTGTGCACGCCCGACTCGCTGTTCCCTACGGCGGAGCAGAGCTACCACAGCCTCATCGAGTTCGGGAACCGCGGGCTGTCGTTCTTCGTGGGGCTCGCCGCGGTCGCCGTCATCGTCTTCGTGTCGCAGATCCGCCGCCAGCGCCGCGACCTGTGGACCATGGCCTGGATCATCTTCGGCGGCGTGCTGCTGCAGGCCGCGGTCGGCGGCATCCTGGTCATCTTCGATCTGCACCCGAACCTGGTGTCGTTCCACTACATCGTGTCGCTGGTGCTCGTGGGCGTCTCGGCCGCGTTCGTCGCGCGCATGGGTCAGCCCGTCGGCCCGCGAGAGCGCGCGGTGCCGCGATGGCTGGCGATCGTGACCCACATCACCTCGTTCGTGCTCGCGGTCACCGTCCTCATCGGCGTGCTCACGACCGGCGCCGGCCCGCACTCGGGCGACCCCGAGGTGACGCTGCGCAACGGCTTCGACGCCACGCTGCTCGAGCACATCCACTCGTGGCCCGCGTACGCGATGTTCGCGCTCACCCTCGTGCTGGTGATCGGGGCGTCGGTGGTCGGCTCCACGCGGTTCCGGTCCTGGGCGATCGCGCTCCTCGCCGTCGAGCTCGTGCAGATCGGCGTCGGCCTGTACCAGGCGCGCAACGACCTGCCTCCGCTCGCGGTCGGCGTGCACATGGTGCTCGCGGCGATCGCGGTCGCCGTGATGACGGCTGTGGTGATGCACGTCAAGCGCCCGGTCGCCACCGACGCCTGAGCCCCGCACCGCTCCTGCGCACAGGGAACGCATAGGGTTCGCATTGCGGCCCCACGGACTCTGCTGTCATGGTGGATGCCGCGACCACCCGGGTCGCGCCTTCGAGGAGTGATCGACACATGTCCACCCGTCCCCGTCTCGCCCGCAGCATCCCGTTCTGGGGCCTTCTCGTCGTGTCCCTGGGCACGGCGGCCGCAGGCGCCTTCCTGCTCACGTCCAAGGTGGAGTCGCTGACCGCGGTGCTCACGGACAACTCTGCGACCGCCGTCGACGTCTACGTCGGCCAGGTCGTCGCGATCACCGCCGCCATCCTGCTCGCCGCCGGCATCGTCGGCATCCTGCTCACGCTCACCGTGGCCGCCCTCGCGACGCTGCGCCCGGTGCCGGCCGTCGAGGTCGTCGAGCCCATCGACTGGAAGGCCGAGGCCGACGAGGTCGCGGCCGAGCCCGTCGTGGACGCGGAGCCCGTCGTCGCGGCGGAGCCCGTCGTGGAGGCGGAGCCCGTCGTCGCGGCCGAGCCCGTCGTCGAGAAGGACTCCGAGGCGACCGCCACGCGCTGACCTTCAGACAAGGGGCCGCAGGGCCGGGAGCTTTCGAGCCCCGCCCTGCGGCTTCGTCGTTCCCGGCTGCGTCGTCCCGCTCAGCAGCCCGGGCCGTGCGGGTCCTCGGTGCACGTGTGCTCGACGAGCGCCGTGCGCACCTCGACGACCTGCACGGGGTAGTCCCCGGTCCGGGCGGTGACCACACCGTCTACCGGACGCCAGCCCGCGCCGAAGTCGACTGCCGCGGAGTACTCCGTCGTCACGCGCGACGCGTACGTGCCGCGGTCCTGATACACGTGACTCGTGTCGGTGGGCGTGAACTGCGGACTCCCGGACGCCGACCACGCGACACCGCCCGTCGGGGCGCGCAGCGTCTGCCCGTCGCCGTAGTCGAAGATGAAGGCGACCGGGACGAACCTGACCGTCACCGGGTAGCCGAGCAGCACCCCCGGGATGTCCTGAGGGGATGCCGCCGCCACGAAGTTCGTCGGCATCCGCACGACGCCGAACCCCGCCGGCTCCCCCGCCAACTGCGGCATCGCCGGCCGGAACGACACGAGGTCGGCAAGCGTCACCGCGGGAAAGCCCGCGTCGACAGGCTCGGCCGGAGCTGGCTTGCCGAGACAGACCTCGTCGGGCGTGTCACACGTGCGGCCGGGGTCGGGGGCGTACCAAGTTACGGGAGTGTGGATGCCATCCGAGCCCGGGCTCCTAGTTCCGTTCACCCCGCCGTACTCGCGTTCCAGGCTGACATCGACGTGATCGCCCCCGTTGACGCTCTTCGAAGGGCAGGTTCCAGCAGCGATCTCCCACTCGGTGCACCGAGTTGCGTCGCCTGAAGTGACCCCCGGCTGCGCCAGCATGAAGGCGACTGCTGTGGCGGCCAGCAACTTCGTCAACACTCGTCGCTCGTCACTCCGAGCAAGGTCTCGATCAACAGTTGCTCGCCACTGTCGGTGAGGTGTACTTCGGTTAGAACGGTCGGATCACGATCCGGAACGGTGACGTCCTCGCCAGCCTCATTCAGGACACGAGTACTGGAGGAGTCGTAACAAGCACGGATGACGACGTCACCCTTGACCGAGTCAGCCGAAACGTCGACTACTGACACGATCGTGGAAGTTCCCTCGAGCCGTATGCCCAGACGACCAGCCTCCTGCTGCGATCGTATATCCGCGGTCAGCGCCTCACCGGTCAAGAACGACTGCGGTTCGGGCATAGATTCTGCGTCTGCGCGACGAGCGTTGATCGCATCCACGTAAGCCCGGTACGTCTCCTCCGCCGCCGCGAACGCTTCGTCCTCGCTCGCGAACGCCGCGGTCGACGTGGGCGTGGGCTCGGGCGCGGCGGCGAGGCATCCACTGAGCATCACCGCTGCCGCCGCGAGCCCGAGGGCAGCCGTCGTCGCGCGCAGGATCACCCGTCCACCGTAACGGGACCCGCCTCCCCGCCTTCGGAGTTATCCACAGCCGCGCGCAGCCGCGCGTCGGCCGTCTGTCCGCGCAGCCGCTCGCGCTCGGCGGTGCTGCCGGCGAGGACCGCGGCGGCCGCGTACGCGTCGGCCGCCTCGTCCCAGCGGCCGAGCTCGCCGAGGAACGCCGCACGGGCCGCAGGAAGGTACGGGTAGCGGCTGAGGGCGGGGTCGGCCGACACGGCGTCCACCGCGGCGAGACCGGCGGCCGGTCCGTCGCGCATGCCGAGGGCGACCGCGCGGTTGAGCGTCACGACCGGACTCGGCCACGCGAGGCCGAGCAGGCCGTACAGCTCGACGATGCGCGCCCAGTCCGTGCCGCGCCACGTGGGCGCCTGCGCGTGCGCGGCGGCGATCGCGGCCGAGATCGCGTACCGGTCCGCTGCGCCTGTCGTGGCGGCGGCCAGCAGCGCCAGGCCTTCGTCGATGAGCGCACGGTCCCACCGCGACCGGTCCTGGTCGGGCAGGAGCTCGTCACGGGTGCCGCGGCGGGCGTCGATCAGCAGCATGAGCGCGAGCAGCCCGGTCACGGCGCGGCTCTTCGGCAGCATCCCGTGCAGCATCCGGGTGAGCGCGATCGCCTCGTCGACGAGGTCCGCGCGCACGCGCGCCTCTCCCGAGGGCGGCGCGTGCCCGACCGTGAAGACGAGGTACAGCACGTCGCACACGACATCGATGCGCGCGGGCAGCTCGGCCGCGTCGGGCACGCGGAACGGGATGCGGGCGACGGCGATCTTGCGCTTGGCGCGCGTGATGCGGGCGGCCATCGTGGGCTCGCTCACGAGCAGCACGGCCGCGACGTCGCCGGTGGAAACGCCGCACACGAGGCGCAGGGTCAGCCCGACCTGTGCCTCTCGCGAGAGGGCGGGGTGGCAGCACGTGAAGACGAGGCGCAGCCGGTCGTCCGCGTGCCAGCACGCGTCGTCGTCCGGCGGGTCCTCGCGCACGAGCAGCGGCAGACGCCGCCGCAGCGCCGTCCGCCGCCGCAGCTCGTCACGGGCGCGGTTCGCGGCGACCGTCGTCAGCCACGCGCCGGGACGATCCGGGATGCCGCGCACCGGCCACACCTCGACGGCCCGCGCGAACGCCTCCTGCGCGCACTCCTCCGCCAGGTCGAGGTCGCCCGTCAGACGCGCGGTCGACGCGACGACCGCCGCCCACTCGGCGCGGTGCGCACGAGTGAGGGCGGTGTCGACGTCGCCCGCGGCGGACGGCGGCGTGACGGCATCCATTCGTCAGCTGTGGTCGACGAGCGGATGGACCTGCACGCCGCTGTGGTCGTCCGAGACCTCCTGCAGGAGCCCCGCCAGCCGCAGCGCCGCGTCGAGGTCGGGCACGTCCACGAGGTAGAAGCCGCCGAGCACCTCTTTCGTCTCCAGGAACGGGCCGTCGGTGACGAGCGGGCGATCGCCCCCTGCCCGCAGCGTCGTGGCGGTGCGGCTGGACTCGAGCTCGCCGGAGGCGAGGATCGCCGGACCGGCCTCGGCGCGGAAGGCGCGATGCCCCTCATCGATCGCCCGCAGCTCGTCGGCGGTGAGCGCCTCCCACCGGGCCTCATCGCCGTAGATCAGGATCATGTACTGCGCCATCGTGTGCTCCTTCGTCGTCGAGAGGCATTGTGCCCCTCACCTGACCGACGAACGAGCCCCTGCCGGAATCGACAGGGGCTCAGGATCAGAACGGCAGCAGCGGATCGATCGCGATCGCGACGAACAGCAGCGTGAGGTACGTGATCGAGGCGTGGAACACGCGCATCGGCCGCGGCTCGGTGCCGCGCACGGCGCGGTTGTAGAGCACGTGCGATTCGTAGATGAACCAGCCGCCGAACACCACCGACGAGACGGTGTAGACGAGACCCATGTCGGCGACCGGGATGAGCAGCAGCGAGCAGACGACGGTCGCCCACGCGTAGAGGATGACCTGCAGACCGACCTGCGAGCCCTCGCGCGTCGCGCCGAGCATCGGCACGTCGACGTTCTCGTACTGGTCCTTGTACTTCATCGACAGCGGCCAGTAGTGCGGCGGCGTCCACAGGAAGACGAGGGTGAACAGGATGACCGGCGGCCACGCGAGCGAGCCGGTCACGGCCGTCCAGCCGATGAGCACCGGGAAGCAGCCGGCGATGCCGCCCCACACGATGTTCTGCTCGGTGCGGCGCTTGAGGATCATCGTGTAGATCACGACGTAGAAGAAGATGGCGACCGCCGACAGCGTCGCGGCGAGCCAGTTCGTGGTGAGCCACAGCCATACGGTCGAGAACACCGCGAGCGACCACGCGAAGATCAGCGCGCCCCGCGGCGACACCTCGCCCGTCACGAGCGGGCGGTTCACCGTGCGCTGCATGTGCGCATCGATGTCGCGATCGAGGTACATGTTGAACGCCGCGGCGGAGCCCGCGCTCGCCGTGCCGCCGATGACGGTCGCGATGATGAGCCACAGGCTCGGGAACCCGCCCTGCGCCAGGATCATCACCGGCACGGTGGTCACCAGCAGCAGCTCGAGGACGCGCGGCTTCATCAGGGCGACATACGCCTTGACCGTGCGGCCGATTCCCTGGCGAGTCCGGCGGGGTGCGTCGACGACGGATGCCTCGCTCCCGGCCGTCTTCGTGATGTCCATGGCCCCCGCTATCGCCGCCTGCAGAATCCCCACAAGTCTAGGGCATAGGGTCACCGCCGCCCTCCCCCCGGGAGGGCGCGGCCGACGCTGTTACCGATCACAACGAAGCGGACGACGGAGTGAGCGGATCGTGACGAACGCGTCACCCGCCGGTGACCGGGCGGGCCATCGCGTTCGCAAGACTCTGTCACATTGACGGCTCGCATGGCCTGGGCGGCATACCGCTTCGCTATGCTGAACACACGCGCGCCCGCCGCCGATTTCCCCTTCTCCCTCCGGACAAGGGCCGCGAAATCGGCCATCTGCCGGGCGCACCTCCTCGAGAAAGGCGCCTGGGTGTCGGAACTGCGTTGGGATGAGATCGATCGGCGCGCGGTGGACACTGCCCGCGTGCTCGCGGCAGACGCCGTGGAGAAGGTCGGAAACGGCCACCCGGGGACGGCGATGAGCCTGGCCCCCGCGGCATACCTCCTCTACCAGCGCGTGCTCCGCCACGACCCCGCCGACACCCACTGGGTGGGCCGCGACCGGTTCATCCTGTCGGCCGGGCACTCGTCGCTGACCCAGTACGTGCAGCTGTACCTCGGCGGCTTCGGGCTCGAGCTCGACGACCTGAAGGCGCTGCGCACGTGGGGCTCGCTCACGCCGGGCCACCCCGAGTACGGCCACACCAAGGGCGTCGAGATCACCACCGGCCCGCTGGGCCAGGGCCTCGCCTCGTCCGTCGGCTTCGCGTACGCTGCCCGCTACGAGCGCGGCCTGTTCGACCCGGACGCCGCCGCGGGCACGTCCCCGTTCGACCACTTCGTGTACGTCATCGCCGGTGACGGCGACCTGCAGGAGGGCGTCACCTCCGAGGCGTCCTCGCTCGCGGGTCACCAGGCCCTCGGCAACCTCATCGCGATCTACGACTCGAACCAGATCTCGATCGAGGACGACACCAACGTCGCCTTCACCGAGGACGTCGCCAAGCGCTACGAGTCCTACGGCTGGCACGTGCAGGTCGTCGACTGGAAGAAGACCGGCCAGTACGTCGAGGACGTCGCCGAGCTGCACTCCGCCCTCGAGGCCGCGAAGGGCGAGACGGCCAAGCCGTCGCTCATCATCCTCCGCACCATCATCGGCTGGCCCTCGCCCGGCAAGCAGAACACCGGCAAGATCCACGGCTCCGCGCTCGGCGCCGACGAGCTCGCCGCGACGAAGAAGGTGCTGGGCTTCGACCCCGAGCAGTCCTTCGTGGTCGCCGACGACGTCATCGCCCACACGCGTTCGCTGAAGGACCGCGCCGCCGAGGAGCGCGCCGTCTGGCAGGAGTCGTTCGACGCATGGGCCGCGGCCAACCCCGAGCGCAAGGCGCTGTTCGACCGGCTCGAGGCCGGCGAGCTGCCGGCGGACGTGGCATCCGCCCTCCCCTCGTTCGAGGCCGGCAAGGACGTCTCCACGCGCGCCGCATCGGGGATCGTCATCAACGCGCTGGCCGCCGAGCTGCCGGAGCTGTGGGGCGGCTCTGCCGACCTCGCCGAGTCGAACCTCACCACCATCAAGGACGCCAAGTCGTTCATCCCGGCGGAGTGGTCCACCCACGAGTGGTCGGGCGACCCGTACGGCCGCGTGCTGCACTTCGGCATCCGCGAGCACGCCATGGGCGCGATCGTCAACGGCATCAAGCTGCACGGACCGACGCGTCCGTTCGGCGGCACGTTCCTGATCTTCAGCGACTACATGCGCCCGTCGGTGCGCCTGGCCGCGCTCATGGACATCCCGTCGATCTTCGTGTGGACGCACGACTCCGTCGCGCTCGGCGAGGACGGCCCGACGCACCAGCCGGTCGAGCAGATCGCGACGCTGCGCGCCATCCCGAACTTCACCCTCGTGCGTCCCGCCGACGCGAACGAGACCTCGGCCGCGTGGCTGGAGATCGTCCGCCGCCAGGGCGGTCCGTCGGGAATCGCGCTGACCCGCCAGAACATCCCGGTGTTCGCGCGCGGCGAGGGCGAGGCCGAGGGCGACGTGTTCGCGTCGACGGACGGCGTCGCCAAGGGCGCGTACATCCTCGCCGAGGCGCCGGGCGGCACGCCCGACGTGATCCTCATCGCCACCGGCTCCGAGGTGCAGCTCGCCGTCTCGGCGCGCGAGACGCTCGCCGCCGAGGGCGTGAACGCCCGCGTCGTGTCGGCGCCGTCGCTGGAGTGGTTCGCCGAGCAGGACGAGGCGTACCGCGAGAAGGTGCTGCCCGCCGCCGTCAAGGCGCGCGTGTCGGTCGAGGCCGGCTCCGCGCTGTCGTGGCGCGGCATCGTCGGCGACGCCGGCCGCTCCGTCGCGATCGACCACTTCGGCGCATCCGCCGACTACAAGACCCTGTTCCAGAAGTTCGGCATCACCGCCGACCACGTCGTCGAAGCCGCCCGCGAGACCCTCGCGGCCGCGTCGGCCGAGTAACACGAGGAGAACGCAGCATGAGCACCCCCACCGAGAAGCTGGTCGCCGCGGGCGTCAGCATCTGGCTGGACGACCTGTCGCGCGAGCGCATCACGTCGGGCAACCTGACCGAGCTCATCTCGACGCGCAACGTCTCCGGCGTCACGACGAACCCGACGATCTTCCAGGGCGCGATCGGCGGCGGCGGCCACTCGTACGCCGCGCAGCTCGCCGAGCTGGCGGCCGCCGGCGCTTCGGTCGACGACGCGATCTTCGCGGCGACGACGGATGACGTGCGGGATGCCGCCGACATCTTCCGCCCCGTGTACGAGGCCACCGACGGCATCGACGGCCGTGTGTCGATCGAGGTCTCCCCCGACCTCGCCCACGACACCGACGCGACCATCGCGCAGGCCAAGGAGCTGTGGGCCAAGGTCGACCGCCCCAACGTGCACATCAAGATCCCGGCGACGAAGGCGGGCCTGCCCGCGATCACCGCGGTGCTCGCCGAGGGCATCTCGGTGAACGTCACGCTGATCTTCAGCCTGGAGCGCTACGCCGAGGTCATCGAGGCATTCCTTGCCGGCCTCGAGCAGGCGCAGGCGAACGGCCACGACGTCTCGAAGATCCACTCGGTCGCGTCGTTCTTCGTGTCGCGCGTCGACACCGAGGTCGACAAGCGCCTCGTCGCGATCGGCACCGACGAGGCCGAGGCGCTGAAGTCGCTCGCCGGTGTCGCGAACGCGCGCCTCGCCTACGAGCTGTTCGAGCAGCAGTTCGCGACCGACCGCGCCACGGCGCTCACGAATGCCGGCGCGCACGTGCAGCGCCCGCTGTGGGCCTCCACCGGCGTCAAGGACCCGAACCTCCCCGACACGCTGTACGTCACCGAGCTCGTCGCCCCCGGCACCGTCAACACGATGCCCGAGAAGACGCTCGAGGCGACCTTCGACCACGGCCAGGTGGCCGGCGACGCCGTGACCGGCACGTACGCCGCCGCCCACGAGGTGTTCGACCGCCTCGCCGCCGTCGGCGTCGACTTCGCCGACGTCACCCAGGTGCTCGAGGACGAGGGCGTGTCGAAGTTCATCGCCTCGTGGCACGACTTGCAGGGCACCGTCAAGACGGCGCTCGAGGACGCCGTCCAGGCCGCACGATGAGCTTCGAGATCCACCTCAGCGGACACGTCAAGTCCGTCGTCGAGGAGACGCTGCCGGGGCTCGTCGCGAGCCTCGTCGCCTCGGGCATCACCGCCGGCGATGCGTCGCTGTGGGGGCCCGATGCCGAGTCGGAGGCATCCCAGCGTCTCGGATGGGTCGAGGCGGTCAGCGTCTCGCGTCCGCTCGTGCCCGAGATCCTCGCGCTGCGCGAGCGCCTGCGCTCGCAGAACATCACGCGCGTCGTGCTCGCGGGCATGGGCGGCTCCTCGCTCGCGCCCGAGGTCATCGCGCAGACGGCCGGCGTGCCGCTCGTGATCCTCGATTCGACCGCGCCGGGCCAGGTGCTCGCCGCGATCGACGGCGACGCCGAGAGCGGCGACCTCACCCGGACCGTGCTCGTGGTGTCGTCGAAGTCGGGATCCACCGTCGAGACGGACTCGGCAATGCGCGCGTTCGAGGCCGCGTTCCGCGACCTGGGGATCGACCCCGCCGAGCGCATCGTGGTCGTCACCGACCCCGGGTCGCCGCTGGACCAATCGGCCCGCGCCGACGGCTACACGGTCTTCAACGCCGACCCCACTGTCGGCGGCCGGTACTCGGCGCTCACCGCGTTCGGGCTCGTCCCGGCCGGCCTCGCCGGCGCCGACATCTCGGAGCTGCTCGACGAGGCCGAGGCGTCGCTCCTGGAGCTCGCGATCGACAGCCCCGACAACCCCGCGCTCGTGCTGGCCGCGGCGATCGCCGGTGGCGAGCCGCGGCGCGACAAGCTGGGCCTCATCACCGACGGGACCCACATCGTGGGCCTTCCGGACTGGATCGAGCAGCTCGTCGCCGAGTCGACGGGCAAGGGGGGCACCGGCATTCTTCCGGTCGTCCTGCTGCCGGTCTCGCCCGAGGTGGACGCGAAGCCGGCCGATCTGCAGATCGTCCGGTTCGTCGACGAGGCGAAGCAGTTCCACCTGTTCGAGCACCACGAGGGCGAGATCCTCGTGAGCGGATCTCTCGGCGCGCAGTTCGTGGTGTGGGAGTACGCGACGGCGATCGTGGGACGGATGCTGGGCATCAACCCGTTCGACCAGCCCGACGTCGAGTCCGCCAAGGTGGCCGCACGGGGCCTGCTCGACGCGCGTCCCGCGCCCACTCCCCCGGCGTTCGCCGTGGAGGGCGTCGAGGTGCGGGTCTCGGACCCCGCGCTGGCGGCATCCGGAACCGTCGCCGGTGTGCTCGATGCACTGTGGGCGCGGCTCCCCGAGGACGGCTACGTCGCCATCCAGGCGTACGTGAACCGGCTGGAGCTGCCGCAGCTCGAAGGCCTGCGCGAACTGGTCGCCGCCGACTCCGGCCGGCCGGCCACGTTCGGCTGGGGCCCCCGGTTCCTGCACTCGACCGGCCAGTACCACAAGGGCGGCCCGGCGAACGGCGTGTTCCTGCAGATCCTCGAGCAGACCGACGTCGACCTCGAGATCCCGGAGCGTCCGTTCACCTTCGGTCAGCTGATCCAGGCGCAGGCCGCCGGGGATGCGGCCGTGCTCGCCGACGGCCACGGCCGTCCCGTCGTGACCCTCACCCTGACCGACCCGCAGATCGAAGTGCTGTCGCTCTTCGAAGCGGCCCAGTAGGAGTTCAAGCCCCCTCATGACCGTCGAGATCACGCGCGGGCACAACCCGCTGCGCGACCCCGAAGACCGTCGCCTCAACCGCATCGCCGGCCCGAGCGCCCTCGTCATCTTCGGTGTCACGGGAGACCTCTCCCGCAAGAAGCTCATGCCCGCCGTCTACGACCTCGCCAATCGCGGCCTGCTTCCCCCGGGGTTCGCCCTCGTCGGGTTCGCACGTCGCGACTGGGAGGACCAGGACTTCGCGAAGGTCGTGTACGACGCGGTGCGTCAGCACGCGCGCACCGAGTTCCGCGACGAGACCTGGCAGCAGCTGCTGCAGGGCATCCGGTTCGTGTCGGGCGAGTTCGGCGACCCCGATGCCTTCCGGCGCCTGCGCGAGACGGTCGACCGCCTCGACACCGAGCGCGGCACGATGGGCAACCACGCGTTCTACCTGTCGATCCCGCCGAAGGACTTCGCGGTGGTCGCGGAGCAGCTGAAGTCTTCGGGCCTCGTCGACGACACCGCGGATCAGCCCGACCGCTGGCGCCGCGTCGTCATCGAGAAGCCCTTCGGGCACGACCTCGAGTCGGCGCGCGCCCTCAACGACGTGCTGCGCTCGACGTTCCCGACGGACTCGATCTTCCGCATCGACCACTACCTCGGCAAGGAGACGGTCCAGAACATCCTGGCGCTGCGCTTCGCGAACGAGCTGTACGAGCCGATCTGGAACCGCAACTACGTCGACCACGTGCAGATCACGATGGCCGAGGACATCGGCGTCGGCGGCCGTGCCGGCTACTACGACGGCGTCGGCGCTGCGCGCGACGTCATCCAGAACCACCTGCTGCAGCTCCTCGCGCTCACCGCGATGGAGGAGCCCATCTCGTTCGACGCGAAGGACCTGCGCGCAGAGAAGGAGAAGGTGCTCGCCGCCGTCACCCTCCCCGACGACCTCGAGCGCTCCACCGCGCGCGGGCAGTACGCGGGCGGCTGGCAGGGCGGCGAGAAGGTTCTCGGCTTCCTCGAAGAGGACGGGATGAACCCGCAGTCGACGACCGAGACGTACGCCGCCGTCACGCTGGAGATCAACACGCGCCGCTGGGCGGGCGTGCCGTTCTACCTGCGCACCGGCAAGCGGCTCGGCCGTCGTGTCACCGAGATCGCGGTCGTGTTCAAGCGGGCGCCCGAGATGCTGTTCCGCCAGGGGCAGACCTCGGGTCAGGGCCAGAACGCCCTCGTGATCCGCGTGCAGCCCGACGAGGGCGTCACGATCCGCTTCGGATCGAAGGTGCCCGGCGCCGGTGCCCAGGTGCGCGACGTCACGATGGACTTCGGCTACGGCCACGCGTTCACCGAGGCCAGCCCCGAGGCGTACGAGCGCCTCATCCTCGACGTGCTGCTCGGCGACCCGCCGCTGTTCCCGCGGCACGAGGAGGTGGAGCTGTCGTGGCGCATCCTCGACCCGATCGAGCAGTTCTGGGACGCCCAGGGCGGCCCGCTCGAACAGTACTCGCCCGGGTCGTGGGGCCCGGCATCCGCGGACGAGATGCTCGCCCGCGACGGACGGAGCTGGAGGCGCCCGTGATCGTCGATCTTCCCGACACCACCGTCAGCAAGATCTCGCGTGCGCTGGTCAACGTGCGCGAGGAGGGCGGCGCGGTCGCGCTCGGCCGTGTGCTGACGCTCATCATCCTCACGCGCGAAGGCGCTGTCGAAGAGGTCATCGAGGCCGCGAACGACGCCTCGCGCGAGCATCCGATGCGTGTCATCGTGCTGCTGCTGCCCGACAGCTACGACGAGGGCTCGCGCCTGGACGCGCAGATCCGCGTGGGCGGCGACGCCGGCGCGAGCGAGGTCGTCACGCTGCGCGCCTTCGGCGACGCCGGCCGCTCCAATCTCGAGAGCCTCGTCACCGGGCTGCTGCTGCCCGACGCGCCGGTCGTGGTGTGGTGGCCGAACCGCACGCCGGAGCACATCTCGAAGACGTCGATCGGCCGCATCGCACAGCGACGGATCACCGATGCCGCCGCGCAGTCCGACCCGTCGGCGTGGGTCGCCGGCCTCGGCGCCCAGTACGCGCCGGGCGACACCGACCTGGCGTGGACGCGGCTGACGCGTTGGCGCGAGCAGCTGGCCGCGATCCTCGACCAGCCGCCGTACGAGCCGATCGTGGGTGTCCGCGTGCGCGGCGCCGCCGACTCGCCCTCCACTGCGCTGCTCGCGGCGTGGCTGCGCCTGACGCTCGACGTGCCCGTCGACTGGGCGTATCTCGACGCCGAGGAGTGGCCGCACGGCATCAAGTCGGTGGCGCTGGTCCGCCCAAGCGGCGAGGTTCTGCTGGAGCGCCCGACCCCGGGTGCGGCGATCCTCACGCAGCCCGGCCAGCCCAGCCACGAGCTGGCTTTCCCGCGGCGCACGCTGCGCGAATGCCTGGCCGAGGAGCTCCGCAGGCTCGATCCGGACGTCCTGTATGGTCGAGTCATCACCGAGGGCTGGGAGCTGCTCGACCCGCCGGCGACGAAGGAGACGCAGAACCGATGATCGTGGCGCAGGGTCGGGGGGCACGGGTGAATCGACATGGTTGAAGGCTGGGCCGAGAAGCGTGTCGTCATCGCACCGGATCCTGCGACTCTGGCCGATTCGGTCGCCGCTCGGTTCCTGAGCCGCGTCGCCAAGCGCCTCGACGAGGGCAAGCTCGCACACATCTCGCTCACGGGCGGGTCGATGGGGTCGCGCGTGCTGGCCGCGGCCGCACGCAGCCCCCGCGCTGAGCGCATCGACTGGTCGCGTGTGCACTTCTGGTGGAGCGACGAACGGTGGCTGCCTCGCGGCGACGCCGAGCGCAACGACCGTCAGGCGCTCGACGCGATGCTGGACGGCATCGACATCCCGGCCGGCAACATCCATGCGACGCTCGCGAGCGACGACGGCGCCGATCTCGATGCCGCAGCCGCCGCCTACGCGCAGGAGCTCGCCGGCTTCCCGGGCGCCGAGGGACCGTGGCCGTCGTTCGACGTCTGCTTCCTCGGCGTCGGCCCCGACGGGCACATCGCGTCGCTGTTCCCCGACCGTGAAGAGATCCAGATCACGGACCGGTCGGTCGTCGCCGTGCGCGACTCCCCCAAGCCCCCGCCGGAGCGCGTCACGATGACCCGCCCGGTGATCAACAGCTCGAAGCGCGTGTGGATGGTGCTCGCGGGCCCCGACAAGGCGTCGGCGCTCGGCCTCGCCCTCGCTGGTGCGAGCTACGCGAGCGTCCCCGCGGCGGGCGCGAAGGGCCGCAAGCGCACGATCTTCTTCGTCGACGAGGCCGCCGCCGCGCAGGTGCCGCCGGAGCTCATCGATCGGGAGTACTGAAAGACGAAGAGTGGATGCCGTCCGGCATCCACTCTTCGTCTACGTCTGGCCCTCAGACCTTCGACAGGCTCAGACTTCGACAGGCTCAGACTTCGACAGGCTCAGTCCTGGCCGCGACGCTCGCGCAGCTGCTGCAGCGCGTCGTCGAGCAGCTGCTCGGCCTCTTCCTCGGTCCGGCGCTCCTTCACGTACGCGAGGTGCGTCTTGTAGGGCTCCGTCTTGGCGAGTGCCGGCGGGTTCTCCTTGTCGCGCCCAGCCGGAAGGCCCGAGTGCGGCGAGTCGATCGTGTCCGGGATCTCCTCTTCGGGGATCCCGGCAGCGAAGTAGCGGACGGTCTCGTTGCCCAGGGCGTCCCAGTACGAGACGGCCACACGCTCGGCGTGGAAGCCGTGGTCCTGCTCGCCCATGGGTCCGGCACCGACGCGGGTGCCGCGGATCGCGTTGCCTCCGGTAGCCATCAGATCGCCTGGAACTTCGTGATGAGGCCGAGAGCCACGATCGACGCGAACCACACGAGCGCGAGGATCACCGTGAAGCGGTTGAGGTTGCGCTCCGCGAGACCCGACGAGCCGAGGGCGGACGTCATGCCGCCGCCGAACATGTCGGACAGGCCGCCGCCGCGCCCCTTGTGGAGCAGGATGAGAAGGGTCAGCAGGAGACTCGTGATGCCGAGAAGCACCTGCAGGACGAACTCGATGATCTGCACAGTCGTTGAAGCCTTTCGGTGCGATCATTCGCCGATCGCACAAGGGACAAGTATACGTGTGGGGGGCGGACGCTTCGACAGGCTCAGCGACCCGGGCCCCCGGCGAGCTATACGCCGCGGGACACCCCCCCCCGGGGTATAGGGAGGCACTGA
>NZ_JBHXJQ010000019.1:82759-85847 GCF_042722305.1 Microbacterium sp. NPDC058389 | reverse complement strand
CCTGTCGGCCGCGCAACCCCCGTCCGCCGGTACCGTTCCGCGACGGCTTCCGATAGACAGAAGGGGCGCCGGGTCGACTCGCACCCGGCGGACTCGAGTCCGATTCGGGGGGACTGGATGTACTACAGCAGTGGCAACTACGAGGCGTTCGCACGACCGCGCAAGCCGGAGGGGGTCGACGACAAGTCGGCGTGGTTCGTCGGCGCCGGCCTGGGAAACATGGCCTGCGCGGTCTTCATGATCCGCGACGGCCGCATGTCAGGCGACCGCATCACGATCCTGGAGGAGCTGAAGCTGCCGGGCGGCGCGCTCGACGGCATCGAGTACCCGCACAAGGGGTTCGTGATCCGCGGCGGGCGCGAGATGGAAGACCACATGGAGTGCCTGTGGGATCTCTTCCGGTCCGTGCCCTCGCTGGAGGTCGAGGACGCGAGCGTGCTCGACGAGTTCTACTGGCTGAACAAGGACGACCCGAACTACTCGCTCTGCCGCGTGACCGAGAAGCAGGGCCAGGACGCCCACACCGACAAGCTCTTCGGGCTCTCGGACAAGGCGCAGAAGGAGATCGTCGCCGTCATCCTCGCCACGCGCCAGCAGATGGAGGACAAGCGCATCGACGAGGTCTTCACGCGGGAGTTCCTCGACAGCAACTTCTGGCTGTACTGGCGCACCATGTTCGCGTTCGAGGAGTGGCACTCGGCGCTGGAGATGAAGCTGTACCTGCACCGCTTCATGCACCACATCGGCGGTCTTCCCGATCTGTCGGCACTGAAGTTCACGAAGTACAACCAGTACGAGTCGCTCGTGCTGCCGATGTACCGCTGGCTGCTCGACCAGGGCGTGACGTTCCGCTTCGAGCACACCGTGACAGACGTGCAGTTCGACTTCCAGGACGGCCGGACGCAGGCCACGCGCATCGACTGGGTGACCGGTGACGGCGCGGAGGGCGGTGTCGACCTCGGTCCCGACGATCTGTGCCTCGTCACGATCGGGTCGCTCACCGAGAACTCCGACGACGGCGACCAGCACACGCCTGCCGTGATCAAGGACGGTCCCGCGCCGGCGTGGGACCTCTGGAAGCGCATCGCGGCGAAGTCGGACGACTTCGGCCGCCCCGAGGTCTTCTGCGGCGACATCGACAAGACGAAGTGGGAGTCGGCGACCGTCACGACCGTCGACGAGCGCATCCCGGCGTACATCGAGAGGATCGCGCAGCGCGACCCGTTCAGCGGCAAGGTCGTCACCGGCGGCATCGTCACGGCACGTGACTCGTCGTGGCTCATGAGCTGGACGGTGAACCGTCAGCCGCACTTCAAGGCGCAGAAGCCCGACGAGGTCGTGGTGTGGGTGTACGGCCTGTTCGTCGAGACGCCTGGGGACTTCGTCAAGAAGCCGATGCAGGAGTGCACCGGTGAGGAGATCACACAGGAGTGGCTGTACCACCTCGGCGTGCCTGTGGACGAGATCCCCGAGCTGGCCGCGACGGGCGCCAAGTGCGTGCCGGTCATGATGCCGTACGTGACGGCGTTCTTCATGCCGCGCGCGGCGGGGGACCGGCCGCAGGTCGTGCCCGAGGGCAGCGTCAACTTCGCGTTCATCGGCCAGTTCGCCGAGACGACGCGCGACTGCATCTTCACGACCGAGTACTCGGTGCGCACCGCGATGGAGGCCGCGTACCAGCTGCTCGGCATCGATCGCGGCGTGCCCGAGGTGTTCAACTCGACGTACGACGTCCGCTATCTGCTGAAGGCGACGACGCGTCTGCGCGACGGTGCCGCTGTCGACCTCCCCGGGCCGAACTTCCTCAAGGGGCGGCTCCTCGACAAGCTCGACAACTCGCAGATGGGCGTGCTGCTCACCGACTTCGGGCTCATCCCGGAGCATGCGGGCACGGTCGCGCGCGAGCGCGCGGACGACGCGATCGAGTGACGCCATGACGGGATGCCGCAGCCCCTGCAGAGGGCAGGGGCCGCGGCATCCCGTAGAATGTCCTGTCGGCGGCGCGTCAGCGTGCGCGCACGCCCCGAACGACTTTCCCTGACGAACGGACAGATTCACCTCATGGCTTCCACCGCAGACATCAAGAACGGCGTCGTCCTCAGCATCGACGGTCAGCTCTGGAGCGTCATCGAGTTCCAGCACGTCAAGCCGGGCAAGGGCGGCGCGTTCGTCCGCACGAAGCTGAAGAACGTGGTCTCGGGCAAGGTCGTCGACCGCACGTACAACGCGGGCGCGAAGATCGAGATCGAGAACGTCGACCGCCGCGACTTCACCTACCTGTACAACGACGGCGACGGCTTCGTCTTCATGGACGTCGCCGACTACGACCAGCTCACCGTCGGTGCC
The DNA here is from genome assembly GCF_042722305.1 of Microbacterium sp. NPDC058389. Lineage (NCBI taxonomy): Bacteria > Bacillati > Actinomycetota > Actinomycetes > Micrococcales > Microbacteriaceae > Microbacterium > Microbacterium sp. NPDC058389. The sequence goes on along the minus strand of NZ_JBHXJQ010000019.1, from coordinate 83,501 downwards.
GCCACCGTCGGCGACGCGGCCCACTTCCTGCTCGAGAACCAGCAGGTGCAGATCGCGCTCAACAACGGCAACCCGCTGTACATCGAGCTGCCGGCCTCGGTCGTGCTGGAGATCACGTACACCGAGCCGGGCCTGCAGGGCGACCGCTCGTCGGCCGGCACCAAGCCCGCCACGCTCGAGACCGGCTACGAGATCCAGGTGCCGCTGTTCCTCGAGACCGGCACCAAGGTCAAGGTCGACACGCGCACGGGCGACTACCTCGGCCGCGAGAAGTAAGGCGTGAGCGCCCGATCGAAGGCGCGCAAGCGCGCGCTCGACATCCTGTTCCAGGCCGACGTCCGCGGCGACGAGCCGGCGACGATCCTCGCCGCCGAGGCCAAGCGCGCCGCCGGCGAGCCCGCCCGTCAGACGTCCTGGCTGTACGCCCGCGACATCGTGGACGGCGTGATCGACAACCGCGACGCGATCGACGAGCAGATCGCCACGTTCGCGAAGGACTGGACGCTCGCCCGCATGCCCGCGGTCGATCGTGCCGTGCTGCGCATCGGCGTGTGGGAGATCCTGTTCAACGACGAGGTCCCCACCGCCGTCGCGATCGACGAGGCCGTCGAGCTCGCCAAGGAGTTCTCGACCGACGAGTCGGGCGCTTTCGTCCACGGCGTGCTCGCCAACATCGCGCGCGCGTCCTGAGCCGCCCGTCGTGGGGCGGCGGGTCGGGGCGGGCCGGGGGGGTTGTGGTGTG
>NZ_JBHXJQ010000019.1:0-82749 GCF_042722305.1 Microbacterium sp. NPDC058389 | reverse complement strand
CGGCGCCTCCCCCGTGCCCGACGCCCCCCCCAAGCCTTTCCCCACCGTCGACTGGGGCCCATCCGCCCCCGCCGTCCCCCCCAACATCGCCGGCGCGACCGCCGCCCCCGGCCGGCGCCCGCGGGCCCGCGCCCCACGGCAGGATGGATGCTGTGATCCCGCCGAACTCCGTGTCGCCGCCGTTCATCGATCCGGCGCACATCCGGCGGTTCACCGACAGCGGGACGTACGAGCGCGGCGTCGCGTACTTCGCCGACGGCGCCGTCCAGCAGGTCACGTGGGACCCGGCGACCTCGGTACTCGAAGCGAGTGTCACCGGCAGCGGCCTGCGGGCGTATCGCTGCCGCATCCGGTTGGACGCGCAGCGGACCGACCGGCCGATCGCCGCGACCTCGTGCACGTGCCCCGTGCAGTTCGACTGCAAGCACACCGTCGCGGTGCTGCTGCAGGCGAACGAACTGGCCCGGGCGACGCCCGTTGCACCGTCGGACGCCACGTGGCGCACCGTCTTCGCGACCGGCACGGCACCCGCCGCCGACCGCACGCCGCTCGCACTGGGCGTCGAGCTGCGTCAGCGCGTGCGCCGCGGCACGTCGACGTGGGCGCCTGCCCGCATCGAGACGGCCACGCCGCGCGGACTGCACCAGTTCGGCGCCGACGTGCTGATCGGGCTGCGGCCGTTGCAGCGCTCGGGCCGTTCGGCCGCGTGGGTCAAGGGCGGCGTGTCGTGGGATGCGCTGCGACGCCCCACGACGGCGTACGAGCCCGCGCAGGCGCGCTGGTTCGCCGAGCTGCACAGCATCGGTCGCGACGTGCGGTCGTTCGGGGCGTTCTCGGACGTCTCGGAATGGCTGACGCTGGACGACATCGAGTCGAGCCTGCTGTGGCCGCACCTCGCGGCCGCCTCGGAGCACGGCATCCCGATCGTCCCGACGCGGCGCGGGACGACCGTCGCTCTGGCAGGCCACGCGTCGGTCTCGGTCGAGGCGCGGCGTGCCGGCGGGGGCTTCGAGGTCGCGCCGCTCGTCGTCGTCGACGGCGAGCGGATGGATGCCGCCACCCTGCGCCCCGTCGGCCGCACGGGCCTCTACCGCTTCCTCGTCGAGCACGACCGGATCGACCTCGTGCTCGCGGAGGTCGAACTGCCGGACCCCGTGCCGGCGCTGCTGGCGGCGCGCGAGGTCGTCACGGTGCCGGCCGACGACGCCGCGGAGTTCGTGAGCGAGCACCTGCCCCGCATCGCCCGGCGCGTCGAGGTCGCCGCACCCGGCATCGAGCTCCCGCCGCCGCCGCGGCCGCACCTCGTCGTGACGGCGCGCTTCGACGAGGGGCACCGCATCGTGTTCACCGTGGCATGGCGCTACGGCGCCGGTCCGCTGCTCGGACTCGACGGTGCCGGCGGTGAGGACCGCGACGCCGCCGCCGAGCTCGCGATCCGCGGGCGTGTCGAGGCGGTGTGGCAGGACGCGTCGCCCGTGGACTTCGCCTCGGCCGGCACCCTGGCCGGCTTGGAGGCGGCAGAGTTCTCAGCGGTGCTGCTGCCGCAGCTCGAGGCCGACCCCGACGTCGACGTGGAACTGTCGGGGGAGCGGCCGCGATACCGCGAACTGGCCGGCGACCCGCGGATCGAGATCAGCACGGTCGAGACGACCGACGCCGACTGGTTCGACCTCGGCGTGGTGGTGTCGATCGACGGCCGCACGATCCCGTTCGGCACGCTTTTCACGGCGCTCTCGCGCGGGCGCAAGAAGATCCTGCTGAGCGACGGTGCCTACTTCTCGCTGTCGCACCCGTCGCTGCAACGGCTGCGCGACCTGATCGACGAGGCGGGCGACCTCGACGAGTGGGAGACCGGCCCGCGCCTCAGCCGGTATCAGACCGCGCTCTGGGCCGACTTCGAGGACCTGGCCGACGAGGCGCTGCCGGCGGTGACGTGGCGTACGACGGTCGAGGCGCTGCGGGACGTGGACTCGGTGCCGTCGGCACCGCTGCCCACGGGGCTCGACGCCGAGCTGCGGCCCTACCAGCGCGCCGGGTTCGACTGGCTCGCGTTCCTCTGGCAGCACCGGCTGGGCGGGATCCTGGCCGACGACATGGGTCTCGGCAAGACGCTCCAGCTGCTGGCTCTCATCGCCCATGCGCGCGAGCACGGCGAGGCGAGGCCGTTCCTCGTCGTCGCGCCCACGTCGGTGCTCTCGACGTGGCGCAGCGAGGCCGCACGCTTCACCCCTGGACTGCACGTCGAGGTCGTCGACGCCACGCGCGCGAAGCGCGGGATGACCGTCGCGCAGGCAGCGGCATCCGCGGACGTCATCGTCACGTCGTACACGCTGCTGCGCCTCGACGAGCCCGAGTTCGGCGCCGTGGAGTGGGCGGGCCTCATCCTCGACGAGGCGCAGTTCGTGAAGAACAGCCAGACCAAGGTCTACCGCGCCGCGCGGGACCTGCGCGCGGAGGTCGTGTTCGCGATCACCGGCACGCCGATGGAGAACAGCCTGACCGAGCTGTGGGCGCTGCTGTCGCTCACCGCGCCGGGCCTGTTCGCGTCGTCGCGCCGCTTCCGCGAGGAGTACGTGGGCCCGATCGAGAAGGGCAAGGTGCCCGAGAATCAGGAGGGCGGCGAGTACCGCGCGGGGCGCCTCGCCCGGCTGCGCCGCCGCATCCGCCCGCTCGTGCTGCGGCGCACCAAGGAGCTCGTCGCCGCCGATCTGCCGCCCAAGCAGGAGCAGGAGGTGCGCATCGAGCTCGGTGCCGCGCACCGCGCGCTGTACGACACCGTGCTGCAGCGCGAGCGGCAGAAGGTCCTCGGTCTCCTCGACGACCTCGATCGCAACCGCTTCATCGTGTTCCGGTCGCTGACGCTGCTGCGCATGCTCGCGCTCGCGCCCGAGCTCGTCGACTCCGCGCACGCGAACATCGCCCCCAGCAAGCTGGGCGCGATGTTCGAGCAGCTCGACGAGGTGCTCGCCGAGGGCCACCGGGCCCTCGTGTTCAGCCAGTTCACGTCCTTCCTCGGGCTCGCCGCCGCCGAGCTGGAGGCGCGCGGCATCCCCTACGCGTACCTCGACGGCTCGACGCGCGACCGGGATGCCTCTATCGCGGCGTTCCGCGACGGTGAGGCCCCCGTCTTCCTGATCAGCCTGAAGGCCGGCGGCTTCGGCCTCACCCTCACGGAGGCCGACTACGTGTTCCTGCTCGATCCGTGGTGGAACCCCGCTGCCGAGGCGCAGGCCGTCGATCGGGCGCACCGCATCGGCCAGGAGCGCAGCGTCATGGTCTACCGCCTCATCGCCAACGGCACGATCGAGGAGAAGGTGATGGCGCTGCAGCAGCGCAAGGCGCGCCTGTTCCGCGCCGTCATGGACGACGACGCCCTGTTCGGCCGCGCCCTCACCGCCGACGACATCCGCGGCCTGTTCGACGGGTGACTCACCGGACGCCCAGTCCCGTGCGGAACCCCTCACGCCAGCTCGCGAACCGCGGCGCCCAGTCGAGATCCGCCTTCGCCTTGGCGTTCGACGAGCCGCGCGCGGTCGTCATCCAGGCGACCCCGAACTCGCCCAGGACGCTCCGCGCGATCCACGCCGGTACGCGCAGGGGCTTCTTGGCGCCGACGGCCTGAGCGAGCTCCGGCAGCCACGTCGACACGGGCGCGGGTTCGTCGTCGACGACGTTGTACACGCCGGCGGCGCCACGCGTGACGGCGGCGATCGTGGCCGACACCGCGTCGTCGATGTGACAGAACGACCACACCCCGGTGCCGCGCCCGACGATCGGCACCTGACGCCGACGCACGGCTTCGAGCATCTCGCCACCCTCCCCGAGCGACTGCCCGGACCCGTAGAAGCTGCCGTACCGCAGCGCCAGGCCGCCGGCATCCACCGCTGCCCTCTCGGCGTGCGCGATCGCGGCGAGCGACTTCGCCGAGGTCGGCACCGGGTGCGGGTCGAGCGGGTCGGCCTCGGTCTTGACAGGGCCGCCCGTGCGCTCGTTGGTCCACCCCGTATAGCTCTGGACGATGACGCGGCCGGTGCCCACCTCCTGGGCCGCGCTGATCAGGGCGTCGGTCGCGTGCGTGCGCAGTTCGTCGGTGACGGCGAACACCTCGTCGAACCTCTTGAAGTCGAAGCCCTCGGCCAGCGAGGTCAGCTGGTGGACGACGACATCGGGCTGCGCGTCGAGCACGGCGCGGCGGATGGATGCCGCATCCCGGCCGTCCATGACCACACCGTGTGCGCCGACGGCGTCGATGCGCCCGGCGCCCGCCACGCCCCGCGAGGTGCCGGTGACCTCGTGGCCGGCGGCCACGAGCTGGGGGATGAGGCGGGAGCCGACGGCGCCGGTTCCTCCTGCGATGAAGATCTTCATGGGTTCTTCCTCCCTTCACCCCCTACGACGGAGGACCCCCATGCGTTGTGACAGGCTCGGGGCATGGATCTCGCCGTCGAAGCTCCGACGCTGCGCCCGCTGATGTTCTCGATCGCCTATCGCATGCTCGGCAGCGTCGCCGATGCGGAGGACGTCGTGCAGGCCGGCATGCTGCGTCTGCACGAGCGCACACGCGCCGGCGAGCCCATCGAGCGTCCGGACGCGTTCGCCTCGACCGTGGCGACGCGCCTGTCGATCGATGCACTGCGCTCGGCGCACCGGTCACGGGAACTGTATGTCGGACCGTGGCTCCCCGAGCCTCTGCTGGTCGACGACGAAGACCCGGCGCACCGCATCGAGCAGGACGAGACCGTGTCGGTAGCGGTGCTCACGATGCTGGAGCGCCTCGGCCCGGTCGAGCGGGCGGTTTTCGTGCTGCGCGAGGCGCTGGGTCTCGATTACGCCGAGATCGCGCAGATCGTCGAGCGCGACCAGGCCGCGTGCCGCCAGATCCTGCATCGCGCGCGGCAGCGCGTGACGACCGCGGCGCCCCGCTACGGCGCGGACGACGCGGATGCCGCACGCCTCGTCGCCACGTTCCTCGACGCGCTCCGCGACGGCGACGTCGACGGCGTCATGGGCGTGCTCTCGGACGACGTCGTCTTCACCGCCGACGGCGGCGGCAAGGCGCCGGCGATCCAGAAGCCGATGACGGGCGACCTGGCCGTCGCGCGGTTCCTCGTCGGGCTGATGCGCCGCGGCGCGGTGCTCGGCGTCACTCTCGAGCCCACGCTGGCCAACGCCGAGCCGTCGGTCCGGTTCCGGAGCGCCGACGGTGCCACGCTGTCGGTTCTGACATTGCACCTCGAGGACGGGGCGATCCGCGCGATCGCCAACCAGCTGAACCCCGACAAGCTCCAGCATCTGGCCCCGGTGGGGGATCTGTTCGCGCTGCTGCGCGACGACCGGGGGCGTCCGGCCGGCTGATCGCACACCGTGCAGAGGGGTTTTGCACGGCCGGTCGATCCGGCTCCGTGCGGGGTCTCGCCTAGAATCGACGGGTTCCACCGATCGAAAGGGGAGGGCCTCGCATGCGCGTCACGGGCCTCGGCCACGCCGGAATGTTCATCGAGACGGCGGGCGGCAGCATCCTCTGCGACCCGGTGATCGGTCCGACCTTCTTCGGATCCTGGTTCCCGTTCCCCGACAACCGGGCCCTCGACTGGGAGAGGTTCGGCAAGGCCGACTTCCTGTACGTCTCGCACCGGCACCGCGACCACTTCGACCCTGCGCTCATGGAGCGTGTGGTGCCGAAGGACATCAAGGTGCTGCTGCCCGAGTACCCGACGGACGACCTCGAGCAGGACCTCCGCAAGCTCGGCTACGACAACATCATCTACACGCAGGCCGGCGTGCCGCTGGAGTTCGGCCCCCTCAAGCTCATGGTGACGCCGTTGCGCGCGCCCAGCGACGGCCCGATCGGCGACTCGTCGCTGAGCGTCGACGACGGCACCGCCAGCATTCTGAACCAGAACGACTCTCACCCGCTCGACCTCGAGAGGCTCATGTCGTTCTCGAAGCCTGACGCGTACTTCACGCAGGTGTCGGGCGCCATCTGGTGGCCGATGGTCTACGACCTGCCCCAGGACGCCAAGCAGAACTTCGCGAAGCTCAAGCGCGACGCGCAGAACAAGCGCGCCCTGTACTACATCGAGAAGGTCGACGCCGAGCACGTCTTCCCGATGGCCGGTCCGCCGATGTTCCTGCGCGAGGAGCTGTTCCGCTACAACGGGCAGGGCCTCGAGGGCGACGCGATCTTCACCGACCAGCGCGAGTTCCTCGCCCACATGCGCGAGCAGCGACCCGATCAGAAGGGCTACGAGTTCCTTCCGGGCACGGTCGTCGACGTCGTCGGCAGCGAGGTCTCCATCACGCAGACGCTGTACACGGATGCCGAGATCGACCGCGTCTTCGACGACAAGTGGTCGTACCTGGCCGAGCAGCGCGACAGCCGCCAGGACGAGATCCGCGCGGAGGAGGCATCCCGTGCCCCCGTGCTGCCGCCGGAGGAGATGCTGGCCGCGATCCGCGAGTGGTGGGAGCCGCTGCTGCGCCGTGCCCGCACGATCCGCAACGGCGTCGGCGGCAACGTGCGGTTCCGCATCGGCGACCTCGACATGGTCGTCGACTTCCCGAAGGCCAAGGTGCGCGAGTACGACGGGGAGGAGTGCATCTACTGGTACACGATCCCCGCGGACCTCGTCTCGACGAACATCCGCGACCACGAGATCGACTGGTCCAACTCGATCTTCCTGTCGATGCAGTTCGAGGTCGGCCGCAGCGGCAAGTTCAACGAGTTCCTCACCACGTTCCTCAAGTGCCTTTCGCGCGACCGCATCGAGTACGTCGAGAACTGGTACTCGGAGCAGACGGACCAGACGGAGGACGCCCAGCTGGGCGACTGGACCGTACAGCGCCGGTGCCCGCACCTGCGCGCCGACCTCACCAAGACCGGCAAGATCGAGGACGGCGTCCTCACCTGCTCGCTGCACGACTGGAAGTGGGACCTCGCGTCAGGCCGCTGCCTCACGAGCCAGGGGCACCCGATCCGTGCGTCGCAGGTCGAGCAGGCGCAGGAGAGCGAAGCCACCGTTCCGGCGGCGTGATGCCCGCCTTGTAGAACTTATACAACGAGACGCCCGCTTCGGCGGGCGTTTCGTTGTTCAACGGCGCCGAATGTGGACGGGGGAGTATCACCGTGCCCGGCAGCGGATCCTGATCACCGTGCCCGCCAGACGGGCGATCGGAATTCGAAGGAGCCCGTCATGACCACCGTTCCCGTCCACGGCGCCCGCGGCGTCGTCACGCCGCCCGTCCACCGCGCCAGCCCGCTGCGCGCCGCCCTCGCACTCGAAGCCCGCGCCGAGTCCGCGGTCAAGGTCTTCCTCGAGCGATGGAGCATCCCCGCGCTGCGCGTCGCCCTCGGCCTCGTGTTCCTGGTGTTCGGCGTGCTGAAGTTCTTCCCCGGGCTGAGCCCGATCGAGGCGCTCGTCGCCCGCACCTGGGACGCGCTGTCGTTCGGCGTGATCACCGGGTACCCCGCGCTGGCCATCACCGCGGCGATGGAGACGCTCGTGGGCGTGCTGCTCGCGGCCGGGGTCTTCCAGCGGTTCGCGCTCGCCCTCCTCGCCGTGACGTTCGTCGGGATCCTGTCGCCCCTGGTGTTCTTCACCGGCGACCTGTTCGTTCCCGGTCCGACGCTGACCGCCCAGTACATCCTGAAGGACGTCGTCCTGGTCGCCGCGGCACTGGTCGTGGCATCCCGCGCACTCCGCTCGGCACCGCGCCAGAGCTGAACCGGGCGTCGGAGCCGGGGCGGATCGTCACGATCCGCCCCGGCTCCGTGTTCTGAGACCGGCCCCGTGGCGTAGACTGGTCTGCGATCACAGCAACCTTTAACCCCGTCCTGTGAGGCGGAGAAGGGAGCGGCGGATGAGCACGCGCATCGTGCTGCATGAGGCCGACATCGCCCGGGCCCTGACTCGGATCTCGCACGAGATCCTCGAGTCCAACAAGGGACCCGATGGCCTGGTCCTCCTCGGCATCCCCACTCGCGGCGTCACGCTCGCGAACCGCATCGGCGCGCTCGTCGAGCAGTTCGGCGGTACCCCGGTGCCGATCGGCGCCCTCGACGTCACGATGTACCGCGACGACCTGCACCGCAACCCGACGCGGGCGCCGCAGCGCACGCACATCCCCGACGGCGGCATCGACGGCAAGGTCGTCGTTCTGGTCGACGACGTCCTCTTCTCGGGACGCAGCATCCGTGCCGCGCTCGACGCCCTCCAGGACATCGGGCGGCCCGCAGCGGTGCGCCTGGCGACGCTCGTCGACCGCGGTCACCGCGAGCTGCCGATCCGGCCGGACTTCGTCGGCAAGAACCTGCCCAGCTCGCGCGAAGAGCGTGTGAACGTGCGCCTGAACGAGAACGACGGCAGCGACTCCGTCACGATCGAGGGGCGGTGACCCGGACGATGAGGCACCTCCTCGACACCCAGACGCTCGCGCGCGAAGATGCGCTGCGCATCCTCGACGTCGCCGAAGACATGGCCGACACGCAGCAGCGCGAGATCAAGAAGCTCCCGACGCTGCGCGGCAAGACCGTCGTCAACCTCTTCTTCGAAGACTCGACGCGCACGCGCATCTCGTTCGAGGCGGCCGCCAAGCGGCTGTCGGCGGACGTCATCAACTTCTCGGCGAAGGGGTCGAGCGTCTCGAAGGGCGAGTCCCTCCAGGACACCGCCCAGACGCTGCAGGCGATGGGGGCGGATGCCGTCGTCATCCGCCACGGGGCGTCCGGGGCGCCGCGCACCCTGGCGACGAGCGGCTGGATCAGCGCGGGCGTCGTCAACGCGGGCGACGGCACGCACGAGCACCCGACGCAGGCCCTGCTGGACGCCTTCACGATCCGCAAGCGCCGCTTCGGCGCCGACAGCCGCGGCCGCGACCTCGCGGGCGTCAAGGTCACGATCGTCGGCGACATCCTGCACTCGCGCGTCGCGCGCTCGAACGTGTGGCTGCTCCATGCCCTCGGCGCGGAGGTCACGCTCGTCGCGCCGCCGACACTGGTGCCGCAGGACGTGTCGGGCTGGCCCGTGAGGGTGCTGTACGACCTCGACGAGGCGATCGCCGCCGGCCCCGACGCCCTCATGATGCTGCGCATCCAGCTGGAGCGCATGAACGCCGCGTATTTCCCGACTGAACGGGAGTATTCCCGCCGCTGGGGTCTCGACCCCCTGCGACTGCGCGCGCTGGGTGCCGATAGCATTGTCATGCACCCCGGTCCGATGAACCGGGGCCTGGAGATCTCCGCAGAAGCCGCGGATTCACCGCGCTCGACCGTGCTCGAACAGGTGACCAACGGCGTCTCGGTGCGCATGGCGGCGCTCTACCTGCTGCTGGCGGGTGCGGACGACCTTTCGACCGACGGCCCGGCGCCCACCCCTGCGAAGGAGACCACCCGATGAGCGAGACCCTTCTCTTCCGCGGCGCCCTGCTCGAGGGCACCGCCGCCGCCGATGTGATCGTCGACGACGGCGTCATCGCCGAGATCGGCCCGGGCCTCAGCCGCGCCGGCGCCACGGTCGTGGACGCCGACGGCCTCGTGCTGCTTCCGGGCCTGGTCGATCTGCACACGCACCTGCGGGAGCCCGGGTACGAGGCATCCGAGACGATCCTCACCGGATCCCGGGCAGCCGCGGCCGGCGGCTACAGCGCCGTGTTCGCGATGCCCAACACGTCGCCCGTCGCCGACACCGCCGGGGTCGTCGAGCAGGAGCTCGCCCTCGGCGAGGCCGCCGGCTTCGTCACGGTGCAGCCGATCGGCGCCGTCACGGTCGGGCAGAAGGGCGAGCGCCTCGCCGAGCTCGGCGCGATGGCCGATTCGCGCGCTCGTGTGCGGGTCTTCAGCGACGACGGCTTCTGCGTGTGGGACCCGCTGATCATGCGCCGCGCGCTGGAGTACGTGAAGGCGTTCGACGGTGTCATCGCCCAGCACGCGCAGGACCCCCGCCTGACCGAAGGCGCCCAGATGAACGAGGGCGCCGTGTCTGCCGAGCTCGGCCTGGCCGGCTGGCCCGCCGTCGCCGAGGAGTCGATCATCGCGCGCGACGTCCTGCTGGCCGAGCATGTCGGCTCGCGCCTGCACGTGTGCCACCTGTCGACCGCCGGCTCGGTGGACATCATCCGGTGGGCCAAGAAGCGGGGCGTCAACGTCACCGCCGAGGTCACGCCGCACCATCTGCTCCTGACCGACGAGCTCGTGCGCGACTACGACGCGCGGTTCAAGGTCAACCCGCCACTGCGGCGCGAAGAGGACGTGCTCGCCGTGCGCGAGGGCCTCGCCGACGGCACCATCGACATCGTCGCGACCGACCACGCCCCGCACCCGGCCGAGGCGAAGGCGTGCGAGTGGCATGCCGCCGCCAACGGCATGGTCGGGCTCGAGAGCGCCCTGCGCGTCGTGCAGCAGGCCATGGTCGACACCGGTCTCATCACGTGGGGCGACGTCGCGCGCATCATGTCGCGCGAGCCCGCCCGCATCGGCCGGCTGGCGGGACACGGGACGCCGCTCACCGAGGGGCAGCCGGCATCCCTCGCCTTCTACGACCCGTCGCCGCGGCGCACGTTCACCACCGACGACCTGCGCGGACGCAGCGTGAACTCGCCGTACCTCGGTCGCGAGCTGCCCGGCGACGTGCGGTGGACGCTGCATGCGGGCATCGTGACGGTCGCCGGCGGCGCTCTGCTGGACACCCCGGGGGTGCGCGCATGACCCGCGAGGGCGCGCTGGCGATCATGATCGCCGTCGCGGTCGGCCTGCTCGCCGCGCTCGTCTGGGCGTGGTGGCGACGAACGCGGCGCGACGCGGCGTTCACGGCGCCGGTCGGCGAGATCCCCGGCGGCGCGCACGAGCTCGGCGAGTTCGCGGCGCTGTACGTCGCCACGACGCGGCACGGCGACCCGCTCGAGCGGCTCGCGATCGCCGGTCTCGGGTTCCGCTCCCGGTCGGATGTCACCGTGACCGACGCCGGCGTCGCGCTCGACCTCACCGGCCAGCCCCGGGTCTTCCTCGCCGCGGACCGCATCGCCGACGTCGGCCAGTCAACCGTCGCGATCGACCGCGTCGTCGAGCCCGACGGTCTCGTGCGCCTCGCCTGGCGCCTCGACGACGGCACGGTCGTCGACTCCTACCTTCGTCCTCAGGATGCCTCGGCCCGCGCCCTCGCGGACGCTGTGGCCGGCATCCTTCCCCCGACCCAGACGGGAACCTCCGCATGACCTCCCTGTTCCAGACCGCACCCGCCGTCCTCGTGCTCGAGGACGGCACCCGCCACGTCGGCCGCGCCTACGGCGCCCTCGGCACGACGCTCGGCGAGGTCGTCTTCGCGACCGGCATGACCGGCTACCAGGAGACCCTCACCGACCCCTCGTACGCCGGCCAGATCGTGCTGCAGACGGCGCCCCACATCGGCAACACCGGCATGAACTCCGAGGACCCCGAGTCGCGACGCATCTGGGTGTCGGGCTACATCGTGCGCGACCCCTCCCGCGTGGTGTCCAACTGGCGCGCCGACGAGTCGCTCGACGACGCGCTCGTCAACGACGGAGTGATCGGCATCAGCGGCATCGACACGCGCGCCGTCACGCGGCACATCCGCTCGGCCGGCAGCATGCGCGGCGGGATCTTCTCCGGCGATGCCGCGGCCCTCGACGCCGACGAGCAGCTGCGCCTGGTGCGCGAGGCCCCCGAGATGGCCGGCCTGAACCTCTCGGCCGAGGTGTCCGTCGCCGCCGCCGAGGTCACCCCGGCCACCGCGGAGCGCATCGGCAACCTCGCGGTGCTCGACCTCGGCGTCAAGCAGGCCACCGTCGACAACCTCGCCGCCCGCGGCTTCGACGTGCACGTGCTGCCCCAGTCGGTCACGATCGACGAGATCCGCGCGATCGACCCGGTGGCGGTGTTCTACTCCAACGGCCCCGGCGACCCCGCCGCCTCGGGCGACCACGTCGATCTGCTGCGCGGCGTGCTCGACGACGGCCTGCCGTTCTTCGGCATCTGCTTCGGCAACCAGCTGCTCGGCCGCGCCCTCGGCCTCGGCACGTACAAGCTGCCGTTCGGTCACCGCGGCATCAACCAGCCCGTGCTCGACAAGGCCACCGGCCGCGTCGAGATCACCGCCCACAACCACGGCTTCGCCGTCGACGCGCCGCTGGACGGCGAGTTCGACAGCCCGAACGGCTACGGCCGCATCGAGGTCAGCCACGTGGGCCTCAACGACCAGGTGGTCGAGGGCCTGCGCGCCCTCGACATCCCCGCCTTCTCGGTCCAGTACCACCCCGAGGCGGCGGCCGGTCCGCACGACGCCAACTACCTGTTCGACCGCTTCCGCGACCTCGTCGTCGCGAACCTCGCCCTTCGACACGCTCAGGACCCGACTCAGGAGGCCGGCAAGTAATGCCCAAGCGCGACGACATCAACTCCGTCCTCGTCATCGGATCCGGACCGATCGTCATCGGTCAGGCGTGCGAGTTCGACTACTCGGGCACGCAGGCCTGCCGCGTGCTCCGCGAGGAGGGCGTGCGCGTCATCCTCGTGAACTCGAACCCCGCCACGATCATGACCGACCCCGACTTCGCCGATGCGACGTACATCGAGCCGATCAACTGGCGCGTGATCGAGACGATCATCGCCAAGGAGAAGCCCGACGCGATCCTGCCGACGCTCGGCGGCCAGACCGCGCTCAACGCGGCGATCGACCTGCACAAGCACGGCATCCTCGAGAAGTACGACGTCGAGCTCATCGGTGCCGACTTCGAGGCGATCAACAAGGGCGAGGACCGCCAGATCTTCAAGCAGCTCGTGCTGGACGCGGGCGCCGACGTCGCGGCCTCCGTCATCTGCCACACGATGGACGAGCTGCTCGCCGGCGCGGAGAAGCTCGGCTACCCGCTGGTCGTGCGCCCGTCGTTCACGATGGGCGGCCTCGGCTCGGGCTTCGCGTACGACGAGGAGGACCTGCGCCGCATCGGCGGTGCCGGCCTGCACGACTCGCCGACCAACGAGGTGCTCCTGGAGGAGTCGATCCTCGGCTGGAAGGAGTACGAGCTCGAGCTCATGCGCGACACCGCCGACAACACGGTGGTCGTCTGCTCGATCGAGAACGTCGACCCCGTCGGTGTGCACACCGGCGACTCGATCACGGTCGCGCCCGCGCTGACGCTCACCGACCGCGAGTACCAGAAGCTGCGCGACATCGGCATCGACATCATCCGCGCCGTGGGCGTCGACACCGGCGGCTGCAACATCCAGTTCGCCGTCGACCCCCAGACCGGCCGCATCATCGTCATCGAGATGAACCCGCGCGTGTCGCGCTCGTCGGCGCTGGCGTCGAAGGCGACGGGTTTCCCGATCGCGAAGCTCGCCGCCAAGCTCGCGATCGGCTACCGCCTGGACGAGGTGCCGAACGACATCACGCAGGCGACGCCGGCGAGCTTCGAGCCGACCCTCGACTATGTCGTGGTCAAGGTGCCGCGCTTCAACTTCGAGAAGTTCCCCGCCGCCGACACGACCCTGACCACCACCATGAAGTCGGTGGGCGAGGCGATGGCGATCGGCCGCAACTACGCGACCGCGCTGCAGAAGGCGCTGCGCTCGCTCGAGAAGCGCGGGTCGAGCTTCCACTGGGGCGACGAGCCCCGCTCGGTGGAGGAGCTGCTCGAGGTCGCGAAGACCCCGACCGACGGTCGCATCGTCGTGCTGCAGCAGGCCCTCCGCAAGGGGGCGACCGTCGAGCAGGCGTTCGATGCCACCAAGATCGACCCGTGGTTCCTCGACCAGATCGTGCTGATCAACGAGGTCGCCGAGTTCGTGCGCCAGGCGGGCGAACTGGATGCCGCCACCCTGCGCGTCGCGAAGGAGCATGGCTTCAGCGACGCTCAGATCGCGCAGCTCCGCGGCGACACCGAGGCGCAGGTGCGCGGCGTGCGCCACGGCCTCGGCGTGCGGCCTGTGTACAAGACGGTCGACACGTGTGCGGGGGAGTTCCCGGCGCTCACGCCGTACCACTACTCCAGCTACGACTTCGAGACCGAGGTCACGCCGTCCGAGCGCACCAAGGTCGTCATCATCGGCTCCGGCCCGAACCGCATCGGCCAGGGCGTCGAGTTCGACTACTCGTGCGTGCACGCGTCGTTCGCCCTCGCCGACGCCGGGTACGAGACCGTCATGGTCAACTGCAACCCCGAGACCGTGTCGACCGACTACGACACGTCGGACCGCCTGTACTTCGAGCCGCTGACGCTCGAGGACGTCCTGGAGGTGCTGCACGCGGAGTCCCAGTCGGGCACGATCCTCGGCGTGGTGTGCCAGCTGGGCGGCCAGACGCCGCTGGGGCTCGCGAAGGGCATCGAGGAGGCCGGCTACACGATCCTCGGCACCAAGCCCGCCGCGATCGACCTCGCCGAGGAGCGCGAGCTGTTCTCGCGCCTGCTCGACGACGCGGGCCTGGTGGCGCCGCGCAACGGCACCGCGATCGACGTCGAGGGCGCCGTCGCGGTGGCCGAGGAGATCGGCTACCCGGTTCTCGTGCGCCCGAGCTTCGTGCTCGGCGGCCGCGGCATGGAGATCGTGTACTCGACCGAGGCGCTGCGCGACTACTTCGTGCGCGTCGCCGATCAGGCGATCATCGGCCCCGGCCTGCCTCTGCTGGTGGACCGGTTCCTCGACGATGCGATCGAGCTCGACGTCGATGCGCTGTTCGACGGTGACGAGCTGTACATCGGCGGTGTCATGGAGCACCTCGAAGAGGCCGGCATCCACTCCGGCGACTCGTCGTGCACGCTGCCCCCGGTGAGCCTCGGCCGCACCGACATCGACCGCGTCCGCGAGGCGACGCACGCCATCGCCGAGGGCGTGGGTGTGCGAGGCCTCCTCAACGTCCAGTTCGCGATCTCGGCGGGCGTGCTCTACGTCATCGAGGCGAACCCGCGCGCGAGCCGCACGGTGCCGTTCGTGTCGAAGGCGCTCGGCATCCCGCTCGCGAAGGCCGCCGCGCGCATCATGGCGGGCGCCTCGATCGCCGAGCTGAAGGCCGAGGGGCTGCTGCCCGAGCAGGACGGCTCCCGCGTGCCGCTGGACGCACCGGTCGCCGTCAAGGAGGCCGTGCTGCCGTTCAAGCGGTTCCGCACCCGCGAGGGGCAGACCGTCGACTCGGTGCTCGGTCCCGAGATGCGCTCGACCGGCGAGGTCATGGGCATCGACCGCGACTTCCCGACCGCGTTCGCGAAGTCGCAGGAGGCCGCGTACGGCGGCATGCCCCAGTCGGGCACCGTGTTCATCTCGGTCGCCGACAGCGACAAGCGCGCCGTGATCCTGCCTGCGCACCGCCTGCAGGAGCTGGGCTTCGACCTCGTCGCCACCGAGGGCACCGCCGAGATCCTCGCCCGCAACGGCATCGACGTGCAGGTCGTGAGCAAGTACTCCGAGACGCAGGATTCGGGCGGCACCAACATCGTCGACCTCATCAACGCCGGAGACATCGACATCGTCGTGAACACGCCCTCCGGCGGCGCCGCGCGCGCCGACGGCTACGAGATCCGCGCCGCCGCGGTGGCCGGCGACAAGGCGCTGTTCACCACGATGGCCGTCCTCGGCGCAGCGGTGAGCGCCCTTCCGGTGCTGCGCGAGGGCTTCGACGTCAGGAGTCTGCAGGAGTACGCCGCCGACCGGCGGGCGCGCGCATGACCTCGTTCGGGCAGCGTGTCCGTGCGGCCTTCGGGTCGTACGGACAGCTGTGCGTCGGCATCGACCCGCACGCGCACCTGCTGGCCGAGTGGGGGATGGATGCCTCCGCCGCCGCCGCCCGCGACTTCGGGCTGCGCGTGGTCGAGGCCGCGGCGGGGCGCGTCGGCGTCGTCAAGCCGCAGGTGTCGTTCTTCGAGCGCTACGGCTCCGCCGGGTTCGCGGCGCTCGAGGACGTGCTCGCGGCGGCGCGCGATGCCGGGCTCCTCGTGATCGCGGACGCCAAGCGCGGCGACATCGGCACGAGCATGGACGCGTACGCCGAGGCGTGGCTGACCCCCGGCTCGCCGCTGGAGGCCGACGCGGTGACGGTCAGCCCGTACCTGGGAGTCGGCGCCCTCGACGGGACGTTCGCCCTGGCGGAGGCCCACGACAAGGGCGTGTTCGTCCTCGCCGCGACGAGCAACCCCGAGGGCCTCGCGCTGCAGCGGGCGCGGGTCGCGGCTGGACCCACGGTGTCGGCAGACATCATCCGCGAGGTGTCCGAGCGCAACGCCCGCATCACCACGGAGGGGGAGTGGGCGAGCCTCGGCTTCGTGATCGGCGGCACCGTGGACTGGACGGATGCCGGCCTGCAGCCGTTCTCGCCGGTCGCGCCGATCCTCGGTCCCGGGTTCGGCCACCAGGGCGCCGAGCCGACGCACCTGGCCGAGCGTTTCGGCCCCCTCGCGGGCGCCGTGATCGCCTCCGAGAGTCGCAGCATCCTCTCGGCGGGCCCGGACGGGATCGCGTCGCGTATCGCCGAGCGCGCGGCACTCTACGCCGCGACGACGGGGTAAACGCTGTCCTCCGGAGGACCGCCGCGAGGGAGAGTTCCCACGCCACGGAGTGGTTTCGGTGACCCCGCCCCTGCGGTGATACCTTCGGAGAGCCGCAGCGAGAACAGCCGGACCCGACCGGCTCGCGCCGCGCATTCTGAGCTCGCCCATCTCTACCGTGGTGATTGACATGCCCGATTCACGCACCCCCGAAACCGGCGGTTCGCCGCAGACACCCGCGAGGCCGCCCGAGGTCGACCGGGTGGCGGCATCCCGTCGCGCCGTCGCCGCGCGACGCGAACGCGCCGCCCTCAAGAAGGACGTCGCGATGCGCGTCATCACGCCGCAGGAGCTCCTGCGGCGTGCGCTGGCCGACCCGTCGTCGCCCGCGGGCGCGATGCGCGTCCCCGAGTTCCTGACCGCGATCCCCGCCATCGGCGAGGGCAAGCGCGACCGCATCCTGCACGACCTCGAGATCTCGCCCGTCAAGCGCCTGGGCGGGCTCGGCTCGCGCCAGCGCGAGGAGCTGCGCGCCTTCCTCGACGCGCGCTGGCCGGAGCTCGAGCCGCGCGGCGGCCGGAGCCGGCTGGTGGTGCTGGCGGGCCCCACCGCCGTCGGCAAGGGCACGGTGGCCGCCTACATCAAGGACAACCA
Source organism: Microbacterium sp. NPDC058389 (assembly GCF_042722305.1). NCBI lineage: Bacteria > Bacillati > Actinomycetota > Actinomycetes > Micrococcales > Microbacteriaceae > Microbacterium > Microbacterium sp. NPDC058389. The sequence goes on along the minus strand of NZ_JBHXJQ010000019.1, from coordinate 65,607 downwards.
CCCCGAGATCCTCCTGTCGGTGTCGGCGACGACGCGTGCGCCGCGACCCGGCGAGGTCGACGGCGAGCACTACTTCTTCGTCGACGACGCCGAGTTCGACCGCATGATCGCCGACGGAGAGCTGCTCGAGCACGCGACGGTGCACAACGCGTACCGCTACGGCACGCCGCGCGGCCCGATCGAGAAGGCGCTGGCCGAGGGTCGCACCGTACTGCTGGAGATCGACCTGCAGGGCGCCCGCCAGGTGCGCGACGCCGATCCGTCGGCGACGCTGGTCTTCCTGCTCCCGCCCAGTTGGGACGAGCTCGTGCAGCGCCTGATCGGCCGCGGCACGGAGGATGCCCCGGAACGCGCACGGCGCCTGCGTACGGCGAAGACGGAGCTGGCTTCGCAGGGCGAGTTCGACTACCGCGTCGTGAACGACGACGTGGCCCGCGCCGCCGCCGAGGTCGCCCGCCTCACCCGCTAGGCTGCGGCGGTGCACGAAGATCCCTCAGACGGGCGTGGGCTCGCTGCGCGCTACTTCGCCGAGGTGGTCCGCCCGCTCATCGCGACGCGGTGGCCGGGACTCCCGGTCGCGGCGGGGCGCCTCGGCGCCGGGTCCGACGTGCTCGGGCTCGACGACGCGACCTCGCGAGACCACGACTGGGGCCTCCGGCTGAGCCTGTTCGTCGACGAGGCGATGGTCGACGACGTGGATCGGGCACTGGCATCCGACCTCCCCGACGCCGCGTTCGGGCTGCCGACGCGCTTCCCGTTCACGGGGGAGGGCGCGGCCCGTCACCACGTCGACGTCGCCTCGCCGCGCGCATTCGCCATGGCACGCCTGGGGTTCGACCCCGCCGAGCCGATGTCGGTGGTGCACTGGCTGTCGGTGAGCGGGCAGGCGGTGCTGGAGATCGTCGCCGGCCCGGTGTTCACCGACGAGACGGGTGAGCTGACTCGGATCCGCACGACGCTGGGGCGGTATCCGGACGACGTGCGTCGTCACGTCATCGCCGTCGGGTGGCAGCAGATCGCCGAGGAGCTCCCTCTGCTCGGCCGCGCCGCGCAGGTCGGCGACGACCTCGGTTCGCGCATCATTGCCGGACGGGTCGCGGGCACCGTCGTGCATCTCGCGTTCGTCATCGCCCGCGCCTGGATGCCGTACGCGAAGTGGAGCGGCACGCTGCTGCGGCGGCTGCCGGGCACGGGTCCGCTCGTCGGCGCCCTCGACGCCGCGCTGCGCGCCTCCGACGGCACATCGCGCCAAGAGCTGCTGTGCGACGCGCTCGAGGCGCTGCTGGACCTGCAGCGTGCCTCGGGCCTGCCGGCGCCGGCTCCGGCGACCGAGGCGTTCTGGGATCGCCCGTTCCGGCATCCTCGTGCCGAGATCGTCGAGAGCCTGCGCGCGGAGATCCTGGATGCCGGTGTCCGCGCACTGCCGCCGACCCGTGGCTGCATCGAACAGCGGTCCTCCGACGTCGCGCTTCTCACGGATCCGACCGCTCGCCGCGCGATCGCCGCGGTGTGACGCGCCCAGGGCGCCGACCGGGTAGACTGGTCCGATGCGTCCGCGCGCGGCTTGCGCGCGCCCACAGACATCCCCGAGACCAGGAGGTTCCCATGGCCGGAACGAACCAGGGCATCATCGAGCCCCCCATCGACAGCCTGCTCGAGAAGGTCGACTCGAAGTACCAGCTCGTGATCTTCGCCTCCAAGCGCGCGCGTCAGATCAACGACTACTACTCCGACCTGCACGAGGGAAACCTGTTCGACAACGTCGGCCCGCTCGTCGACTCGACCGTCGAGGACAAGCCGCTGACGATCGCGATGCACGAGATCCACGAGGACAAGCTGCGCCTGCGTCGCGCCGAGTAGATCCGTATGACGCCGGTGATGCCCCCGAGGACGACGATGTCGGTCCTCGGGGGCATACTGGTGTCCGCCCCCGCCGCGTCCATCCCCTCATGGCGAGCCGAGCCCCGAGTACTGGAGTACCGATGACCGACCTGCGTCTGTTCACGTCCGAATCCGTCACCGAGGGGCACCCCGACAAGATCTGCGACCAGATCTCGGACTCGATCCTCGACGCGATCCTGACGGCCGACCCAGACGGCCGCGTCGCGGTCGAGACGCTCGTCACCACAGGGCTCGTCCACGTGGCGGGCGAGGTGTCGACCTCCGCGTACGTCGAGATCCCGGCGATCGTGCGAGACGTGGTCAACCGCATCGGCTACACCTCGAGCGAGACCGGCTTCGACGGCGACTCGTGCGGCGTCAGCGTGTCCATCGGCGCGCAGTCGTCCGACATCGCCGCCGGCGTCGACAAGGCGTTCGAACGCCGCGAGGACGGCTCCGAGGACCCGCACGACCTGCAGGGCGCCGGCGACCAGGGCATCATGTTCGGCTACGCGACTACCGAGACGCCCCAGCTCATGCCGATGGCCGCGTGGACCGCGCACCGCATGGCCGAGCGCCTCGCCGAGGTGCGCCGCTCGGGCGAGCTGCCGTTCCTGCGTCCCGACGGCAAGACCCAGGTGACTCTCGGCTACGACGGCCAGACGCCGAAGACGGTGGACTCCGTCGTGCTGTCGACCCAGCACCACCCCGACATCTCGCAGAAGGCGCTGCGCGCCGCCGTGCGGGCCGAGGTCATCGATCCCGTGCTCGAATCGACCGGGCTCGACGCATCCGACGTGAAGTTCTACATCAACCCTGCGGGCCCCTTCGTCATCGGCGGCCCGAAGGGCGACGCCGGCCTCACCGGCCGCAAGATCATCATCGACACCTACGGCGGCGCCTCCCGTCACGGCGGCGGCGCCTTCAGCGGCAAGGACCCGTCGAAGGTCGACCGGTCGGCCGCCTACGCGATGCGCTGGGTCGCGAAGAACGCCGTCGCCGCGGGGCTCGCCGACCGCCTCGAGGTGCAGGTCGCGTACGCGATCGGCAAGGCGAACCCGGTCGGGCTGTACGTCGAGACCTTCGGCACGGGCCGGGTGGCCGACGAGGTCATCACGCGCGCCATCCTCGACGTGTTCGACCTGCGGCCCAAGGCGATCATCGACCAGCTCGACCTGCTCCGCCCGATCTACGCCCAGACGGCGGCCTACGGTCACTTCGGCCGGGAGCTTCCCGACTTCACGTGGGAGCGCACCGACCGCGCCGACGCACTGCGCGCGGCCGCCGGTCTCTGACGCGGACCGCGTGACCGCGGTGCCCGACGAGGCGCAGGGCGACACGCCCGCCGCGCCGGCGCCGATCCGTCGCCGGCGTGTCGCGCGCGTGCTGCTGGACTCGCCACTGCCGCAGCTCGACCGGCTGTTCGACTACGAGATCCCGGACGAGCTCGCCGGCGAGGCGGTGCCGGGCGTGCGTGTGCGCGTCCCGCTGCGCAGTGCAGGGCGTGTGATCGACGGATTCCTCGTCGAGCTGGGGGAGCCGGATGCCTCCGACCGGCCGCTCTCACAGCTGGAGGCCGTCGTCTCGCCGATGCCCGTGCTGACATCGCGCCTGTACGCACTCGCGCGCCGCGCCGCCGATCGGGCCGCGGGCTCTGCGGGCGACATCCTGCGGCTCGCGATCCCTAAGCGCATGGTGCGGGCCGAGAAGGCCTGGCTGGCCGCAGGCCCGCCGTCGCCAGCGGAGCTCCCGCCCGAGGCACGCACGTGGGCCGAGGGGGTGCTCGCCGAGTATCCCGGTCTTGCCGACGAGCTCGCGCAGAGCGCCCGCCTCGCCGTGGATGCGCCGCCGCAGCCGACACGGCTCCCCGACGGGACGCCCGTGGGCGCTTGGGCGGTCCTCCTGGCCGCCGCCGCGGTGCGGACGCTCGCCGACGGGCGCAGCGCGATCGTCGCTGTGCCCGACCATCGCGACCGCGCCCAGCTCGAAGCGGCGCTGCAGGCGTGGGTCCCCGCCGACGCCCTGGTCCGCGACGACGCCAAGCAGAGCGGGCCGACGCGGTACACGGCGTTCCTGCGCACCCTGGCCGCGGCGCCCTGCGTCGTGATCGGCAACCGCTCCGCGGTGTACGCCCCCGTCGCGGACCTCGGGCTCGTGGCGCTGTGGGACGACGGCGACCCGCTGTTCGGCGAGCCGCTCAGCCCCGGCGTGCACGCGCGTGACGCCGCGCTGCTGCGCCAGGAGCTCGACGGCGGCGCCCTCGTGTTCGCCGGACACACGCGCACGAGCGATGTCGAGCGCCTGGTCGGCGTGGGCTGGGTGCGCGACCTGCCGGCTGTGCGTCGGCGCACCCCGCGGGTCGTCCTCACGGCGCACCGGGAGGGGGAGTCGCGGGCGGCGCGCGTACCGTCGGCGGCGTTCGCCGCCGCACGGGAGGCGCTGACCCAGGGACCGGTGCTGGTGCAGGTGTCGCGGCCTGGGTACGCGCCCGTGCTCGTGTGCGCGAGCTGCCGGCATCCTGCCCGCTGTACGCACTGCGGCGGCCCGCTGCACGCTGCACGCCACGGCGCCGTCCCCGCCTGCACGTGGTGCGGGCGCGCGGCGAACGCGTGGTCCTGCCCGGAGTGCTCGTCGACGATGCTGCGGATGGCGTCCTCCGGCAGCGAGCGCACCGCCGACGAGCTCGGGCGCGCATTCCCGGGCACCCGCGTCGTGGTCGCCGACGGCGACCACCCGGTCGTCTCCGTCGATGAGCGGCCCGCGCTCGTGGTCGCCACACGGGGCGCCGAGCCGCTCGCGATCGGCGGCTACCGGGCGGTCATCCTCCTGGACGGCGACAAGATGCTGATGGCCGACGATCTGCGCATCGGCGAGTCGTGCCTGCGCTGGTGGTCCAACGCGGCCGCTCTGGCCGCTCCCGGCGCCCCGGTTCATCTCGTCGGCGTCGGCGGCGAGGTCGCCCGTGCCCTGGCGACCTGGACGCAGGCGGCGTACGCACGGTCGGAGCTCGCCGATCGCGCACCGCTGCGCATGCCCCCGACCGTGCGCGTCGCCGCCGTGGACGGACCGCGACGGTCGGTGGACGCCGCACTTGCCGAGCTCCGGCGCGCGGTCCCCGAACTGGACGGGGAGGCGGTGCTCGGCCCGCTGGCGCACGGCGAATCCGTGCGCGCGCTCGTGCGGTTCGAGTACGGGCTGGGCGCCCGCGTCGCCGAGAACCTGCGCGCCTCGGTGGTGAGTCAGGCCGTGAAGGGCCGTCGCCCGGCGAAGGGACGCCCGGCGGGCGCCGCCAATACACTGAAGGTGCGGGTCGACGTGCCCGACCTCGATCTCTGAACTCTCGAACGCCACGGATCTGGAGCCTCATGCGCCTCGTCTTCGCCGGCACTCCCGCGCCGGCGGTCCCGTCGCTGCGGCTGCTCGCGGCATCCGACCACGACATCGTGACGGTCGTCACGCGACGCGATGCGCCGCTGGGCCGAAAGCGCGTGCTCACGCCCTCACCGGTCGCCGCCGCGGCCGAGGAGCTCGGTCTGCCCGTGATCCGCGCCGACCGGCTCGACGCCGACGTGACGGCGGAGATCGCGGGGCTGCAACCCGATCTCGGTGTCATCGTCGCCTACGGCGGGCTCGTGCGCGAGCCCCTGCTCTCGACGCCTGCGCACGGCTGGATCAACCTGCACTTCTCGCTTCTGCCCCGATGGCGCGGTGCTGCTCCGGTGCAGCACGCGCTGATCGCGGGGGATGCCGCCACCGGCGCGAGCGTCTTCCAGCTCGTCCCCGAGCTCGACGCGGGCGACGTGTTCGGCGAGCTCTCATTGGACACGCCGGCGGACGCGACGGCGGGCGAACTGCTCGCCACGCTCGCCGAGGACGGGGCGCGTCTGCTCACCGACGTGGTCGCGGGCATTGCCGCGGGCACGGCGGTCGCGCGCCCGCAGGAGGGCGAGCCGACGTATGCCGCGAAGCTGGGCGACGACGACGGGCGGATCCGCTGGGACGAGCCGGCCGCGGCGGTCCTCGGCCGGATCCGCGGCGTCACCCCAGAGCCCGGAGCCCACACGACGATCGACGGCGCCCGCATGAAGGTGCTCGCCGTCACGACCGCTCCCGCCGACGCGCCTGCGCTCGCGCCCGGTGAGCTGGCACTGCACGCGAAGCAGGTGGTGGTCGGCACCGCCTCGACGCCGATCGTGCTGGAGACGGTGCAACCCGCCGGCAAGGGCGCCATGCGCGCCGCGGACTGGTGGCGCGGACTGCGCGACACCCCGGTGGCGGGATCATGAGCCGCACCGTCGCCGCGCGACGCATCGCGTACGAGACGCTCCGGGCGGTCCACGAGTCCGACGCCTACGCCAACCTGCTGCTGCCGACCGCGATCGCGCGGGCGGACCTCTCAGCCGCGGATGCGGCGCTCACGACCGAGCTCACTTATGGGACGCTGCGCCGGCAGGGCACGTACGACGCCGTCATCGCGATCGCCGCCGACCGGCCCGTCGCGAGCATCGACCCCGCTGTGCTCGACGCACTGCGCCTGGGCGTGCACCAGCTGCTGTCGACGCGTGTCGCCTCGCACGCGGCGGTCAACGAGTCGGTCGAGCTCGCCCGCGCGGCGGGCGGACGCGGCGCGGCCGGGTTCGCCAACGCCGTGCTGCGGCGCGTCTCGCGCGACACGCCGGGCGACTGGATGACGCACGTCGCCGCCAGCGCCCGTTCAGACGACGAGCAGCTGGGGCTGCTGTTCTCGCACCCGGTCTGGGTGGTGCGGGCATTCCGCCGCGCTCTGGCCGCCGAAGGGCGCGCCGACGAGCTGGAAGCCCTGCTGACCGCCGACAACGCATCGCCCCGCGTGACGATGGCGGCGCTCCCGGGCCTCGCCGAGGCGCCGGACGACGCGCGCCGCACGCCGTTCTCACCCATCGGGTTCCGGCTCGGCGGGGGAGACCCCGACCAGACCGTCCGCGGCTCCGACGGACGCATCCGGGTGCAGGACGAGGGCTCGCAGCTCGCGGCGCTCGCGCTCACCCGTGCCCTGCCGGTCGCCGAGGGCGAGCGCTGGCTCGACCTGTGCGCGGGCCCGGGCGGCAAGACGGCGGTGCTCGCGGCGGAGGCGCTCGCACACGGTGCACGGCTCGAGGCCAATGAGATCTCGCCGGCTCGAGCCGGTCTGGTGCGCCAGGCGCTCGCGGGCGTCCCACTGGACGTCCCGGTGTCGGAGGAGGACGGCCGCACACGCGCCGAGGCGGCCCCGGCGACGTACGACCGCATCCTCGTCGACGCGCCGTGCACGGGTCTCGGTGCCCTGCGCCGACGCCCCGAAGCACGGTGGCGCAAGTCGCCCGGCGACGTGCCCGCATTGACGACGCTGCAGCGCGAGCTGCTGACGACCGCTGTCGGGGCACTCCGGCCCGGCGGTGTGGTCGCCTACGTCACGTGCTCGCCGCACCTGGCCGAGACGTCCGCCGTCGTCGCCGACATCCGGCGGGAGTGGGGCGAGGCGCTCGAGGAGATCTCTGCGCGCGACGTCATCACGTCGCTGTCCGACGCCGATCCCGGGCTGCCCGCCCAGGCGGACGGCAGCGGACGCGCGCAGCTGTGGCCTCACCGCCACAACACCGACGGCATGTCGGTGTCGCTGCTGCGCCGCATCTGAGCCCTCGACCCGGCGGGGGCGAGGTCACTCGCGCAGCGTGAAGCTTCGCGGCATCCGCTCGAACTCCGCGCGCAGCGCGATGAGCGCCTCGCGATGCGTGCGTCCGAGCTCCCGCGCGTCGACCGTGATCGAGGCCCCTTCGGGCATCGCGTCGGCGAGCTCGCGCAGCACGGCGACCACGCGCTCGGTCCCTGCCAGCCCCAATTCGCCCGACAGGCGCAGGACGCGGCCATGATCGGTGTCCTCGACCGTGAAGGCGGGGACGGCGACGCTGTCGTGCGGCTCGAGGAGGTGCATGCCGAACCGTTCCGAAAGCGTCTCGATGACGGCGATGCCGCGCACCGAGTTGCCGTGGGGGTCGAGACGCGGGCTGAAGGCCGCGACGCCGAACTGCGACGGCGCGACGGCGAGGAGACCCCCGCTCACCCCGCTCTTCGCCGGGAGCCCTACGCGCAGGAGCCACTCGCCCGAGTAGTCGTACATCCCGCAGCTGGTCATGATCGACAGCACGTCGCGGGCGACATGCTCCGCGACGACCCGATCGCCGGTCACCGGGTTGACGCCGCCGAACGCGAGCGTCGCGGCCATCACCGCGAGATCGCGGGCGGTCACCAGCAGCGAGCACTGTCGGAAGTACGTCTCGACGGCGATGTCGACGGGCCCGTCGATGATGCCGTGCGAACGGAGGAGGTGGGCCAGCGCACGGTTGCGGTCGCCGGTCGCGGACTCCGAGGCGTAGACCTGCTCGTCCACCCACAGCGAGCGGCCCGCGAAGGCCGACAGCCCGTCGACGATGCGGGCGGTGCGGTCGTCGACGCCGTCGCCGTGGATGAGCGCCGATGTCGCGATCGCCCCCGCGTTGACCATCGGATTGGCCGGGCGTCCGGTGCCCGGTTCGAGGCTGATCGCGTTGAACGGCTCGCCGCTCGGCTCCGCGCCGACCTTGCGCAGCACCGCCTCTCGCCCACGATCGGCGAGGGCGAGGGCAAGCACGAACGGCTTGGAGATCGATTGGATGGTGAACTCGTGGGCCACGTCGCCGACGGCCCGCACCCGTCCATGGGGACCGACCGCCGCGAGGGCGAGCAGGTCGGGATCAGCGGTCGCCAGCTCGGGGATGTACCCCGCCGGTGCGCCGGAGTCGTGGGGGCGGACGTCTTCGAGGACGTCGTGCAGCAGCGCCGTGATCGGATCCACGGCTCGACCATAATGGACGCGTGCTCCCGACCTCCGAGACCGGCCGTGCCGACGGCATCCGCATCAACCCCAGCATCCTGGCGGCCGACTTCGCGAACATGCAGGCCGAACTTGCGCGCATCGCCAGTGCGGACTTCGTGCACGTCGACGTCATGGACAACCATTTCGTGCCGAATCTGACGTTCGGCCCGCAGATGGTCGAGCGCGTGCAGGCGACGAGCCCGGTGCCGCTGGACGTGCACCTGATGATCACCGACCCCGACCGGTGGGCGCCCGGCTACGCCGAGCTCGGCGCGGCATCGGTGACCTTCCACCTCGAGGCGGCGACCGAGCCGGTCGCGCTCGCACGGCGCCTGCGCGACATCGGCGCGCGCGCCGGCGTGGCCGTCAAGCCCGCCACCCCCGTGGAGGGCCTGTTCGACCTGCTCGACGACTTCGACCAGATCCTCGTGATGACCGTCGAGCCGGGCTTCGGCGGCCAGTCGTTCATGCCGGAGACGATGCCCAAGCTCCGCCGCCTCGCCGACGAGGCCCGCCGGCGGGGTTCGTCGGTGTGGCTGCAGGTCGACGGCGGCATCGGGGAGTCCACGATCGCGCAGGCCGCTGCAGCGGGGGCCGACACGTTCGTCGCCGGCTCCGCCGTGTTCGGCGCAGGTGACCCCGACAACGCGATCGCCGGGCTGCGCGCAGCGGCCGCCGCAGCCCACGTGCACTGAGCGTCGCGTCACGCGGCGCCTCGACGCCCTGCCGGTTCGATACCCTGGGTGGGTGAAGACGTTCGATGCCCTGTTCGCCGAGCTGACCGCCAAGGCGGCCGAGCGCCCCGAAGGGTCGGGGACCGTCGCAGAGCTGGACGCCGGCGTGCACACGATCGGCAAGAAGATCGTCGAAGAGGCCGCCGAGGTGTGGATGGCCGCCGAGTACGAGTCGACGGATGCCGCGGCCGAGGAGATCTCGCAGCTGCTGTACCACCTGCAGGTGCTGATGCTCGCGAAGGGTCTGAGCCTCGAGGATGTCTACCGACATCTCTGAGCCCCGCTCCGACCCCTCTCACTCCCACCCCGAAGGATCCGCGAATGCTGCGCATCGCCGTGCCGAACAAGGGATCGCTGGCCGAGACCGCCGCTGAGATGCTCGCCGAGGCGGGCTACACCGGTCGCCGCGACCCGAAGGACCTCCACGTCATCGACCCCGCCAACGAGGTCGAGTTCTTCTACCTCCGCCCCAAGGACATCGCCACCTACGTCGGCTCGGGCGCGCTCGACGTCGGCATCACCGGCCGCGATCTGCTGCTGGACGCCCGGATGCCGGGCGCCCGAGAGATCGAGAAGCTCGGGTTCGCGGCATCCACGTTCCGCTTCGCCGCACCCGCCGGCCGGTTCACGGACGTCGGCGACCTGGACGGCGTGCGCATCGCGACGTCGTACCCGGGCCTGGTAGACGGGTTCCTCGACGAGCACGGCGTCGCCGCCGATCTGGTGCCGCTGGACGGCGCGGTCGAGTCGGCCGTCGAGCTCGGGGTCGCCGACGCGATCGCCGACGTCGTCGAGACCGGCACGACCCTGCGGCAGGCGGGGCTCGAGGTGTTCGGACCGGTGATCCTGAAGTCCGAAGCCGTGCTCATCGGCGCGCCGACCGAGGCGGAGGGCACCGAGACGCTCCTGCGGCGGCTCCGCGGCGTGATGGTCGCACGCCGCTTCGTCATGGTCGACTACGACCTGCCGGCCGACCTCGTCGATGCGGCCGTCGCGATCGCACCGGGCGTCGAGTCGCCCACGATCTCGCCGCTGCGCGACCCCGCCTGGGTCGCCGTGCGCGTCATGGTGGCCCGCACGGGCGTCAACCAGGTGATGGATGCGCTGTACGCGATCGGCGCCCGCGCGATCCTCGTCACCGCCATCCACAACGCGAGGCTCTGATGTCGCTCGTCTGCCGTGTGATCCCGTGCCTCGACGTCGCCGCGGGGCGGGTCGTCAAGGGCGTCAACTTCCAGAACCTGCGTGACATGGGGGATCCGGTCGAGCTCGCCCGCGAGTACTTCCGGCAGGGTGCCGACGAGATCACCTTCCTCGATGTGACCGCGACCGTCGACGAGCGCGCCACGACGTACGACGTCGTGCGGCGCACCGCCGAGGAGGTCTTCATCCCGCTCACCGTCGGCGGGGGAGTCCGCAGCGCCGACGACGTCGCCCGTCTGCTGGCCGTCGGCGCCGACAAGATCGGCATCAACTCGGCGGCGATCGCGCGCCCGCCGCTGCTCGACGAGATCGCCGACCGCTTCGGCGCGCAGGTGCTGGTGCTGTCACTCGACGTCAAGCGATCGCCCGAGACGGCGTCGGGCTTCGTCGTCACGACCCACGGCGGCCGCACCGAGACCACGCTCGACGCCCTGGAGTGGGCCCGCGAGGCGATCGAGCGCGGCGCCGGCGAGCTGCTCGTCAACTCCATCGACGCCGACGGCACCAAGGAGGGCTTCGACCTCGAGCTCGTGAGCCTCATGCGCGAGGTGTCGAGCGTCCCCGTCATCGCCTCCGGCGGCGCCGGTCGGGCGGAGGACTTCGGCCCCGCGATCGAGGCCGGCGCGGACGCCGTGCTGGCGGCATCCGTCTTCCACTCCGGCCAGCTCACGGTGGGCGACGTCAAGCGCTCCCTGCTCGCCGACGGCATCCCCGTGCGGGAGGTGACGGCATGAGCGAGACGGTCGACGAGCGCATCGCGCGCGTGACGTTCAACGGCGACGGCCTGGTCGCCGCCATCGTCCAGCAGTGGGACACCCGTGAGGTGCTCATGCTCGGATGGATGGATGCCGAGGCCCTGCGCCGCACCCTGACCCAGGGCCGCGTCACATTCTGGTCGCGTTCGCGGCAGGAGTACTGGCGCAAGGGCGACACGTCCGGCCACATCCAGCTCGTGCGGGGAGCCCGGCTGGACTGCGACGGCGACGCCGTGCTCGTCGAGGTGGACCAGGTGGGGCCGGCGTGCCACACCGGCACCCGCACGTGCTTCGACGCCGACGACCTCGGTGCCGCGCGCGGACCGGAGCTGCCCGCGTGATGCGCCGCGCCCGTCTGCTGTCCGTCGTCGGCATCGTGCTGTGCGGCGCGATCGGCGTCATCTCGTCGACGCAGACGTGGCTGACGGTCGAGCTCGCCGACGGCGCCCATCACACGCTCGAGGTGCCCGGCGCGTCCGCCGTGCCGGTCCTGGCGCCGTTGAGCCTCGCCGTGCTCGCGCTCGGCGCCGCACTGTCGATCGTGGGGCTCGTGCTGCGCTATCTGTTCGGCGCACTCGCGATCCTCATCGGCGGCACGCTCGCGTGGCTGACCGCGCGCGTGGCGTTCGAGCACCCGGTCTCGGCGGTCGCCTCCGTCGTGACCGAGTCGACCGGCATCGCCGGCGAGAAGTCGGTGGCGCAGCTCATCGCGACGATCACGGCGTCGGGCTGGCCCGTCGTGACGCTCGTCGTGTGGGTCGTGCTCATCGTCGCCGGCGTGTTCGTGGTCACCACCGCACGCGGCTGGTCCGGCACCGGCCGCCGGTACCGCACCGAAGACTCTGCACGGTCCGCCGCACCGGCCGGACCGCGCCCGCACGACGCCGCCGGATCGCACGCCATCGACGACTGGGACGACCTGTCGCGTGGCCAGGATCCGACAGCCTGACCGCTAGACTGGCGGCATCCCGCCCGGCATCACGAGGAGATATCCATGAGCAACAACATCGGCGACCCCGGCCACGGACACTCGCCCGCCGCCTGGACGGCCGTCGTGATCATGCTCGTGGCCGTCTCGATCGGCACCCTGTTCTTCTTCCTCGACATGCCGGTCGTCGTGTGGGCATCGGCCGGGCTTCTCGTCGTCGGCCTGCTCGTCGGCTGGGGCATGCAGAAGGCCGGCTACGGCGTGGGCGGCTCCAAGGTCGCGGCGAAAGAGCACTGATCGTGCTCGCCGACCTGACGGCCGGCGCGGTTGAGGACGCCGAGGCACGCGCCTCGGAACGGCCCCTGGCGGCCGTGGAGGCCGCCGCCCTCGCGCAGCGCCCGGCTCTGGACGTGCTGTCCGCCCTCGCTCCCGCCGACCGCGTGAAGATCATCGCCGAGGTCAAGCGCGCGAGCCCCTCGCGCGGCGATCTCGCCGACATCCCCGACCCCGCCCTGCAGGCCCGTCGCTACGAGGAGGGCGGTGCGTCCGCCATCTCGGTGCTCACCGAGGGCCGCAAGTTCAAGGGCAGCCTCGCCGACCTCGAAGCCGTCAAGGCCGCGGTGTCGCTGCCGGTGCTGCGCAAGGACTTCATCGCGACCGAGTACCAGGTGCTCGAGGCGCGCGCGTCCGGCGCGGACCTGGTGCTGCTCATCGTCGCGGCGCTGGACCAGGACCTGCTCACACGGCTCCACACGCTCACGCTCGAGCTCGGCATGACGCCGCTCGTCGAGACGCACTCGGCCGAAGAGGTCGATCGTGCTGCTGACCTGGGCGCGTCGCTGATCGGCGTCAACGCGCGCGACCTGACGACGTTCCAGCTCGACCGCGACCTGTTCGGCCGGCTCGCCGACCGGATCCCGGCCGGCGCCGTGAAGATCGCCGAGTCCGCGGTCCTCGCCCCCGCCGACGTCGCGCACTACCGCGCGGCCGGCGCCGACGTCGTCCTGGTCGGCGAGGCGCTCGTGACGAACGACCCCGTATCCACCCTGCGCGCATTCCTGGAGGCAGGCGCATGAGTCTTCGCGAGGCGTCCGGACCCTTCTTCGGAGAGTTCGGCGGCCGGTACATGCCCGAGTCGCTCATCGCGGCGATCGACGAGCTGACGGCCGAGTACGAGGCCGCGAAGGCGGACCCGGCTTTCCAGGCCGAGTTCGTGCGCCTGCTCAACTCGTATGCCGGACGACCGTCGCCGATCACCGAGGTGCCGCGGTTCGCCGAGCACGCCGGCGGCGCGCGGGTCTTCCTCAAGCGCGAGGACCTCAACCACACCGGCTCGCACAAGATCAACAACGTGCTGGGTCAGGCGCTGCTCACGCAGCGCCTGGGCAAGACCCGCGTGATCGCCGAGACCGGAGCCGGCCAGCACGGTGTCGCCACCGCGACCGCCGCAGCCCTCTTCGGCTTCGAGTGCACCATCTACATGGGCGAGGTCGACACCGAACGGCAGGCGCTCAACGTCGCCCGCATGCGCCTGCTGGGCGCCGAGGTGGTGCCGGTCAAGACCGGCTCGCGCACGCTCAAGGACGCCATCAACGACGCATACCGCGACTGGGTCGCAAGCGTCGAGACGACGAACTACATCTTTGGCACCGCCGCGGGACCTCACCCGTTCCCGGCGATGGTGCGCGACTTCCAGAAGGTCATCTCCGAAGAGGCGCGCGCCCAGCTGCTCGACGAGGCGGGGCGCCTGCCCGACGCCGTGCTCGCCTGCGTCGGCGGCGGATCCAACGCGATCGGCATGTTCGACGCGTTCCTCGACGACGAGGGCGTCAGGCTCTACGGCGTCGAGGCGGCAGGTGACGGCGTCGACACGCCCCGGCACGCGGCATCCATCGAACGCGGTCGTCCCGGCGTGCTGCACGGCGCGAAGACGTTCGTGCTGCAGGACGAGGACGGTCAGACGATCGAGTCGCACTCGATCTCGGCCGGCCTGGACTACCCGGGCGTCGGCCCCGAGCACTCGTGGCTCGCCTCCATCGGTCGCGCCGAGTACATCCCGGCGACCGACGACGAGGCCATGCAGGCGCTGCGCCTGCTGTCGCAGACCGAGGGCATCATCCCGGCCATCGAGTCGGCCCACGCCCTCGCCGGTGCGCTGCGCATCGGTCGTGAGCTCGGTCCCGACGCGATCCTCGCCGTCTGCCTCTCGGGGCGCGGCGACAAGGACATGGACACCGCGGCCCGCTACTTCGGGCTGTACGACAAGGGAGCGGATGCCGCGGCCGCCGCCGTTGCGCCGCACGACGACGCCGCCCACGGCGAGGGGGAGAAGCGATGACCTCGCGCGTCGCCGCGGCGATCGACGCCGCGCACGCCGAAGGGCGCGGCGCGTTCGTCGGCTACCTGCCCCTCGGGTTCCCGGACCTGCAGACCAGCATCGACGCCGCGGTCGCCCTGGCCGAGAACGGCGCCGACATCCTCGAGCTCGGCCCGCCCTACTCCGACCCCGTGATGGACGGCACGGTCATCCAGGAGGCCACCCAGGCGGCCCTCGCGGGCGGCTTCCGGCTGCGCGACACCTTCACCGCCGTCCGCGAGATCACACGCCGCGTCGACGTGCCGGTGCTCGTCATGACGTACTGGAACCCCGTGCTGCAGTACGGCGTCGACCGCTACGCCGACGACCTGCTGGCCGCGGGCGGAGCGGGCCTCATCACGCCCGACATCACGCCCGAGGCGGCGGCCGAATGGATCGCCGCGAGCGAGCGGACCGGTCTCGACCGCGTCTTCCTGGCTGCACCGACCTCGACCGACGAGCGCCTCGACCTCATCGTGCGCAACTCCACGGGCTTCGTGTACACCGTGTCGACGATGGGCATCACCGGCGAGCGTGCCGAACTGGATGCCGCCGCCCGCACCCTCGTCGCGCGCCTCCGCGAGCACGGGGCCGAGCATGCGTGCGTCGGCATCGGCATCTCCAACGCCGAGCAGGTGGCGGGCGTG
The DNA here is from genome assembly GCF_042722305.1 of Microbacterium sp. NPDC058389. Classification (NCBI taxonomy): domain Bacteria; kingdom Bacillati; phylum Actinomycetota; class Actinomycetes; order Micrococcales; family Microbacteriaceae; genus Microbacterium; species Microbacterium sp. NPDC058389. The sequence continues at coordinate 50,232 of NZ_JBHXJQ010000019.1, read as the reverse complement.
CTGGAGTACGCGGACGGTGCGATCGTCGGCACGGCGCTCGTCCGCGCGCTGCGGGACGGCGGCCTCGACGGCCTCGCAGACACCGCGCGCGCCCTCGCCGCAGGCACAGTCCGCCGCGCGAACTAGACTTCTCAGGTCGGCGCCCGGCGCCGGCATCCCACGCACGGATCCAGCAAGGACACGGTTCTCCCATGATCACCGCCGCCGCGAGCGTCGTCGCCAGCATCCCGAGCCCGTCGATCAGCTACTTCGACATCGGCCCCCTGCGGATCCACATCTACGCGCTGTGCATCATCGCGGGCATCATCGTCGCGGTGCTGTGGACGAACGCCCGCCTCACCAAGCGCGGCGCAGAGCCGTGGGTGGTGATCGACATCGCGCTGCTCGCGGTGCCGCTCGCCATCATCGCCGCCCGCATCTACCACGTGCTCACGCACTGGGGCTTCTACTTCGGCGAGGGTGCGAACCCGATGTCGGCCTTCTACATCTGGGAGGGCGGCATCGCGATCTACGGCGCCCTCATCGGCGGCGCGATCGGTGCGTGGCTGGGCTGCCGCTGGACCGGCATCCGCTTCTGGACCTTCGCCGACGCCCTCGCGCCCGGCCTGCTGCTCGCCCAGGCGATCGGCCGGTTCGGCAACTGGTTCAACCAGGAGCTGTTCGGGTGGCCCACCGACGCCCCGTGGGGCCTGGAGATCGACTACCCGAACCCGGCGTGGCCGATCGGGCTGCCCGAGGGCACGCTGTTCCAGCCCACGTTCCTCTACGAGGTCATCTGGAACGTCCTGGGCGTGCTGGTCGTCGTCTGGGTCGGCCGCCGGTTCCGTCTGCAGTGGGGCCGTCTGTTCGCCGTCTACCTGGTCTGGTACAGCGCCGGCCGCATCGTGTGGGAGTCGATCCGCATCGACCCGAGCGAGATCATCCTCGGCCTGCGCAGCAACGTGTGGGCGGCGATCCTGGGCGTCGTGCTCGGCATCGTCATCTTCTTCGTGCAGAAGCGCCGTCACCCGGGCCTCGAGCCGTCGCCCTATGTGTCCGGCCGCGAGTGGACCGCCGGACAGGCTGTACAATCGCAGAACACCGACGACTTCGTCGACGTCAGCGAACCCCAGACGTCCGAGGCCGAAGGGGCTACCGCCACAAGCACTCCTGCCAGCAAATAACGCCCGCTCGTTCCCGAGCGGACGTTCCAGGGCCGACGTCGTCCCATCTTGACTATCAACGTGAGGACGGTAGGTATGGCTTCGAGCCCCCGTCACGGCGCCTCTGAGCAGGCACCGACCCCCGCTTCGTCCGGCCTGACCGGATTCCCGCAGAAGCAGGGGATGTACAACCCCGCTTTCGAGAAGGACGCGTGCGGCCTGGCCATGGTGGCCACGCTGCGCGGCGAGGCCGGGCACGACATCATCGATCTGGCGCTCACGGCGCTGCGCAACCTCGAGCACCGCGGTGCGATCGGATCCGACGCCGGCACCGGCGACGGCGCCGGCATCCTGACGCAGATGCCGGACGCCTTCCTGCGTGCGGTCGTCGGCTTCGACCTGCCGCCCGTCGGCGAGTACGCGGCGGGCATGGCGTTCCTGCCCCGCGACGCCGACGAGCGCGCCGCCCAGAAGGCGGGGATCGAGCAGATCGCGGCAGCCGAGAACCTCACGGTGCTCGGCTGGCGAGAGGTGCCGACGGCCGACGACAACCTCGGCAAGCTCGCCTTCGAGGCGCGCCCCGTGTTCGAGCAGGTGTTCGTGTCGCGCCCCGCCGCGAACGGGACGCCCGCGCTGTCGGGCATCGCCCTAGACCGCCGCGCCTACCGCCTGCGCACGCGGGCCCGCAACGAACTCGACGCGTACTTCGTGTCGCTGTCGGCGCGGACGCTCGGCTACAAGGGCATGGTCACGACGCTGCAGCTCGAGCCGTTCTACCCCGACCTGTCGGACGAACGCTTCACCTCCGAGCTCGCCGTCGTGCACTCGCGGTACTCGACCAACACGTTCCCGTCGTGGCCGCTCGCGCAGCCGCTGCGCATGCTCGCCCACAACGGCGAGATCAACACCGTCGGCGGCAACCGCAACTGGATGCGCGCCCGCCAGTCGCAGCTCGAATCCGAGCTGCTCGGCGACATCCAGCCCCTGCTGCCGATCTGCACCGAGGGTGCGAGCGACTCGGCCTCGTTCGACGAGGTGCTGGAGCTCCTGACCCTCACCGGTCGCAGCCTGCCGCACGCCATCATGATGATGGTGCCCGAGGCCTACGAGAAGCAGGCCGACATCAGCCCCGAGCTGCGGGACTTCTACGACTACCACTCCATGCAGATGGAGCCGTGGGACGGCCCCGCCGCGCTGATCTTCACCGACGGCACCTCCGTCGGCGCGACGCTCGACCGCAACGGCCTGCGTCCCGGCCGCTGGACCGAGACCACCGACGGCCTCGTCGTGATCGGCAGCGAGACGGGCGTGCTGGACTTCGCGCCCGAGCGCATCAAGCGCCGCGGCCGGCTCCGCCCGGGTCGCATGTTCCTCGTCGACACCGCGCAGCGGCGCATCATCGAGGACGAGGAGATCAAGCAGCAGCTGGCGAACCTCCAGCCCTGGGGTCTCTGGATGCGCCAGCGCCTGCAGCTGTCCGAGCTGCCCGAGCGCGAGCACATCGTGCACCCCATCGCCTCGATCACCCGTCGTCAGCGCACGTTCGGGTACACCGAGGAAGAGGTCAAGATCCTCCTCACCCCGATGGGCCAAACGGGCGCCGAGCCTCTCGGCGCGATGGGCAGCGACACGCCCGTCGCGGTGCTCAGCGAGCGTCCGCGCCTGCTGTTCGACTACTTCACGCAGCAGTTCGCGCAGGTCACGAACCCGCCGCTGGACTCGATCCGCGAAGAGGTCGTCACGAGCCTGCGCACGGGGATCGGCCCCGAGCGCAACCTGCTCTCCGCCGGCCCCGACCACGCGCGCCAGATCACGATCGACTTCCCGGTGCTCGACAACGACGAGCTCGCGAAGATCCAGAACATCGAGCGCACGATGCCCGGTCGCCGCGCGGTCACGATCCGCGGTCTCTACCACTTCGACGCCGGCCCCGGCACGATGAAGGCGCGCATCGAGGAGATGTGCGACGAGGTCGACGCGGCGATCGCCGACGGCGCGGAGTTCATCATCCTGTCCGACCGCGACTCGAACAAGGACCTCGTCCCGATCCCGTCGCTGCTCATGGTGTCGGCCGTGCACCACCACCTCATCCGCCAGCAGAACCGCATGAAGGTCGGTCTGCTGGTCGAGGCGGGCGACGTCCGCGAGGTGCACCACGTCGCGACGCTGCTCGGCTACGGCGCTTCCGCGGTCAACCCGTATCTCGCGATGGAGACCGTCGAGTACCTCGTGCGCTCGGGCTTCATCACCGGCATCACGCCCGAGAAGGCCGTGCGCAACGTGATCTACGCCCTGGGCAAGGGCGTGCTGAAGATCATGTCGAAGATGGGCATCTCGACCGTGTCGTCGTACACCGGCGCGCAGGTGTTCGAGGCCGTCGGCCTCTCGCAGGAGTTCGTCGACGCCTACTTCACGGGCACCGAGTCCAAGCTCGGCGGCATCGGCATCGAGGAGGTCGCGGCCGAGAACCAGGCACGGCACGACTTCGCGTATCCCGAGGATGCCGCGGTCCGCGCGCACGAGCGCCTGTGGACCGGCGGCGAGTACCAGTGGCGGCGGGACGGTGCCCCGCACCTGTTCAACCCCGACACGGTGTTCCGCCTGCAGCACTCGACGCGCACGCGCCGCTACGACATCTTCCGCGAGTACACGAAGCTGGTCGACGACCAGGCGAACGAGCTGAAGACGCTGCGCGGCCTGTTCGCCCTCAAGACCGGTGAGCGCACCCCGGTGCCGATCGACGAGGTCGAGCCGGTGTCGTCGATCGTCAAGCGGTTCTCGACGGGTGCGATGAGCTACGGCTCGATCTCGCGCGAAGCGCACGAGACGCTCGCGATCGCCATGAACCGGATCGGCGGCAAGTCGAACACAGGTGAGGGCGGCGAGGACGTCGAGCGTCTGCTCGACCCCGAGCGCCGCAGCGCCATCAAGCAGGTCGCATCGGGCCGCTTCGGCGTCACGAGCCTGTACCTCACCGAGGCCGACGACATCCAGATCAAGCTCGCGCAGGGCGCCAAGCCCGGCGAGGGCGGTCAGCTGCCTCCGACGAAGGTGTACCCGTGGATCGCGCGCACGCGCGGCGGCACGGCCGGCGTGGGTCTCATCTCGCCGCCGCCGCACCACGACATCTACTCGATCGAAGACCTCAAGCAGCTGATCTTCGACCTGAAGCGCGCGAACCCTGGCGCCCGCGTCCACGTGAAGCTCGTGAGCCAGTCCGGCATCGGCGCGGTGGCCGCGGGCACCGCCAAGGCGCTGGCCGACGTGATCCTCGTCTCGGGGCACGACGGCGGAACGGGCGCGAGCCCGCTCAACTCGCTCAAGCACGCGGGCACGCCGTGGGAGCTCGGGCTCGCCGAGACGCAGCAGACGCTCATGCTCAACGGCATGCGCGACCGCGTGGTGGTCCAGGCCGACGGCCAGCTCAAGACCGGTCGCGACGTCATCATCGCCGCCCTGCTGGGCGCGGAGGAGTACGGCTTCGCGACGACCGCGCTCGTCGTGGAGGGCTGCATCATGATGCGGGTCTGCCACCTCGACACGTGCCCGGTGGGCGTCGCCACGCAGAACCCGGTGCTGCGCGCGCGGTTCTCGGGCAAGCCCGAGTTCGTCGTGAACTTCATGGAGTTCATCGCCGAAGAGGTGCGCGAGTACCTCGCCGGGCTGGGCTTCCGCACGCTCGACGAGGCCATCGGCCGCAGCGACCTGCTCGACGTCGACGGCGCGGTCCGGCACTGGAAGGCGAGCGGTCTCGACCTCACGCCGGTGCTGCAGGGACCCCAGTTCGCCGACGACGAGCCGCGTCGCAACACGACGGCGCAGCTGCACGAGCTCGAAGAGCACTTCGACGTCGGCCTGCTCGAGCAGGCGCAGGACGTCATCACGAACGGCGGCCGGGTCACGATCGACCTGCCCATCCGCAACACCGAACGTGCCGTCGGCACCCTGCTCGGCCACCACGTCACGAAGGCGCGCGGCGAGAACGGCCTGCCCAGCGGCAGCATCGTCGTCAACCTCACCGGGTCGGCCGGGCAGTCGTTCGGCGCGTTCATGCCGGCCGGCATCACGCTGCGCCTCGAGGGCGACTCGAACGACTACGTCGGCAAGGGGCTCTCGGGCGGTCAGATCGTCGTCCGGCCTCCGCGCGGCGCGACCTTCGACGCGTCGAAGAACGTCATCGCGGGCAACGTCATCGGCTACGGCGCGACGCAGGGCACGATGTTCCTGCGCGGTGTCGTGGGGGAGCGGTTCTTCGTCCGCAACTCGGGCGCGACCGCGGTGGTGGAGGGCGTGGGCGACCACGCTCTGGAGTACATGACCGGCGGTCTCGCCGTGATCCTGGGCGCCACCGGCCGCAACCTCGGTGCCGGCATGTCCGGCGGCACCGCGTACATCTACCGTCTCGACAGCAAGCTCGTCAACCGCGAGGCCCTGGCCTCGGGCGAGCTGGAGCTCGGCCCGCTCGGGTCGGGCGACGCCGAGATCCTTCGCGACCTGCTCGAACAGCACGTCGCCGAGACCGATTCGACTCTCGCGCGTGACCTCCTCGACGACTTCGAGGCGGAATGCGAGAACTTCGTCCGGGTCCTGCCGCGCGACTACGCCGCGGTGCTGCAGACCCGCCAGGAGGCTGTCGCTCAGGGGCTCGACCCCGACGGCGACGTCGTCTGGAACCGCATCCTGGAGGTGACGGGTGGCTGACCCGAAGGGCTTTCTCAAGGTCACCGAGCGCGAGCTGCCTGCACGGCGGCCTGTGCCGGTGCGCATCATGGACTGGAAAGAGGTCTATGAGCCGGGCGACACGGCGGTCCTGCGCCGGCAGGCCGGACGCTGCATGGACTGCGGTGTGCCGTTCTGCCACAAGGGCTGCCCGCTCGGCAACCTGATCCCCGAGTGGAACGACCTCACGTGGCGCGGCGAGGGCCGTGCGGCGAGCGAGCGCCTGCACGCGACGAACAACTTCCCGGAGTTCACCGGGCGGCTGTGCCCGGCGCCGTGCGAGAGCGCGTGCGTGCTCGGCATCAACCAGCCCGCCGTGACGATCAAGCAGGTCGAGGTCTCGATCGCGGACGAGGCGTTCGCGAACGGCTGGATCGAGGCCGAGCCCCCGGGGCGCCTCACCGGCAAGACGGTCGCCGTCGTCGGCTCCGGCCCCGCCGGACTCGCCGCCGCGCAGCAGCTGACGCGCGCGGGCCACACGGTGGCCGTGTTCGAGCGCGACGACCGCATCGGCGGACTCCTGCGGTACGGCATCCCGGACTTCAAGATGGAGAAGAAGCACCTCGAGGCGCGGCTTCGCCAGATGCAGGACGAGGGCACGCGCTTCCGCGCGGGTGTCGAGATCGGCAAGGACATCACGTGGGCCGATCTGCGCGCCCGCTACGACGCGGTCGTCGTCGCCACCGGCTCGACGGTGCCGCGCGACCTGGCGGTCCCCGGCCGTGACCTCGCCGGCGTGCACTTCGCCATGGAGTACCTCGTCGAGTCCAACAAGGCTGTCGCGGGTGACGCGGTCGCCAACCAGATCACCGCCGAGGGCAAGCACGTCGTCGTCATCGGCGGCGGCGACACCGGTGCGGACTGCATCGGCACTGCCCACCGCCACGGCGCCCTGAGCGTCACGAACCTGGCGATCGGCCGCCGCCCCCCGGGCGAGCGTCCCGAGCACCAGCCGTGGCCGATGGACGCGACGCTGTTCGAGATCTCGTCGGCCCACGAAGAGGGCGGCGAGCGCGCCTACCTGGCGTCGACCGTCGAGTTCCTCGCTAACGACGCGGGCGAGGTGCGCGCGCTGCGCGTGGCCGAGACCGAGTTCGTCGACGGCCGACGCGTCCCCAAGAGCGGCACCGAGCGCGAGATCCCCGCGGACCTCGTGCTGATCGCCATGGGCTTCACCGGTCCCGAGCAGGCGCTCCTGGAGGAGCAGCTCGGCGCCCGGTTCACCGAGCGGGGCAACGTGCGCCGCGAGGACGACTACCAGACGACCGCCCCGGGCGTGTTCGTGGCCGGCGACGCCGGTCGCGGGCAGTCGCTCATCGTGTGGGCGATCGCCGAGGGCCGAGCGGTCGCCGCGAGCGTCGACCGCTTCCTGATGGGCGAGACCGAGCTGCCCGCGCCGGTCCGTCCGACTGATATCGCCATCGGCCTGCAGCCCGCGTAGGCTGGCCGAGGCACTCGCCAATTCACCAACCCGGAGTAACCACGGATGAGACGCGCCAAGATCGTCGCCACCCTGGGTCCTGCCACATCGACGTATGAGATGGTCCGCGCGATCATCGACGCCGGTGTGGATGTGGCCCGATTCAACCTGAGCCACGGGGACTACTCGGTCCACGACAACAACTTCGCCAACGTGCGCAAGGCCGCCGACGACGCCGGACGTGCCGTCGCGATCCTCGTGGACCTGCAGGGTCCGAAGATCCGCCTCGGCAAGTTCGAGAACGGCCCCCACGAGCTCGCCGTCGGCGACATCTTCAAGATCACCACCGAGGACATCCTCGGCACCAAGGAGATCGTGGGCACGACCTTCAAGGGTCTGCCGCACGATGTCAAGCCCGGCGACTTCCTCCTGATCGACGACGGCAAGGTGCGCGTCGAGGTCGTCGAGACCGACGGCACCGTCGTGACCACCAAGGTCATCGTTGCCGGCCCCGTCTCGAACAACAAGGGCATCAACCTTCCCGGTGTCGCGGTCAACGTGCCCGCGCTGTCCGAGAAGGACGAGGCCGACCTCCGCTGGGGTCTGCGCGCCGGCGCCGACCTGATCGCGCTGTCGTTCGTGCGCGACGCCAAGGACGTCCAGCGCGTCCACGTGATCATGGCCGAGGAGGGGCGCCACGTGCCCGTCATCGCCAAGATCGAGAAGCCGCAGGCCGTCGACAACCTCGAAGAGATCATCGACGCGTTCGACGGCATCATGGTCGCCCGCGGCGACCTCGGTGTCGAGCTGCCGCTGGAGGCCGTGCCGATCGTGCAGAAGCGTGCGGTCGAGCTGTGCCGCCGCATGGCCAAGCCCGTCATCGTCGCGACGCAGATGCTCGAGTCGATGATCGAGAACCCGGTGCCCACGCGCGCCGAGACGAGCGACGTCGCGAACGCCGTCCTCGACGGCGCGGACGCGGTCATGCTCTCCGGCGAGACGAGCGTCGGCAAGTACCCGGTCGTCGTCGTCGAGACGATGGCGCGCATCGTGGAGTCCACCGAGGAGCACGGCCTGGAGCGCATCCAGCCGTTCACGACGAAGCCCCGCACGCAGGGCGGCGCGATCACGCTCGCGGCGATGGAGGTGGCCGAGTTCGTCGACGCGAAGTACCTCTGCATCTTCACCGAGTCGGGCGACACCGCCCGTCGCATGTCGCGCCTGCGTCCGCGCATCCCCATGCTCGGCTTCGCACCCGAGCCGGCGATCCGCCGTCGCATGGCGCTCACGTGGGGCGTGCAGTCGACGCTCGTCGAGCATGTCGCGCACACCGACCTGATGTTCATCCAGGTCGACGACTACCTGCTGTCGAACGACCTCGCGAAGGTCGGCGACAAGGTCGTCGTGATCTCGGGATCCCCTCCCGGGATCATCGGCTCCACCAACGACATCCGCATCCACAAGGTGGGCGATGCGGTGCACGGCAAGGCGCCGATCTACCAGACACGGAACTGATCCTCCGCCGGATCCCGCGAACGGGCTGCCGCGACCACTATTGTGATCGCGTCAGCCCGTTTCTCGTGGAAAGTGATCCCTCGCATGATCTTCCCGGACCTGTTCTGGTTCCTCCTCTGGAGCTTCTACTTCGTCGCCTACCTCTACATCGTGATCGTGGTCATCATGGACCTGTTCCGTGACGACAAGCTCAACGGCTGGTTCAAGGCGCTGTGGATCATCGCGCTGGTCTTCGTGCCGTTCCTCACGGGCCTGATCTATGTGATCGCCCGCGGCAAGGGGATGGCCGAGCGCGCGCAGGCCGCCCGCGGCAGCGTCGTGCCGGAGTCCGACGACTACCGCCCCGCCGCGTCGACGACGCCCGCCGACGACATCGCGAAGGCGAAGGCTCTGCTGGACGCCGGCACGATCTCGCAGGGCGAGTTCGACGCCCTCAAGAGCAAGGCGCTGGGCAACCAGTACTTCGGCGCGTAAGACCAAAAGAAGAGTGGATGCCTGGGGCCCAGGCATCCACTCTTCTCGTCTGCGCGCGCTCGGCGCGGGGGAGTGGTCAGCTGATCTTGCGGCGGTAGATCGACATCGAGATCGCGTACGCCACGACCAGGATGCCGACGAGCCAGGCCATCGCCACCCAGATGTCGCTGCCGACCCGCTGACCCGCGAACAGGGCGCGGATCGAGTTGACGATCGAGGTGACGGGCTGGTTCTCGGCGAACCACTGCACCGGACCCGGCATGCTCTCGGTCGGGACGAAGGCCGAGCTGATGAACGGCAGGAAGATGAGCGGGTACGAGAACGCGCTCGCACCGTCCACCGTCTTGGCCGAGAGTCCCGCGATCACCGCGAGCCACGTGAGCGCCAGCGTGAAGAGCATGAGGAGCCCCGCCACACCGAGCCAGGCCGCGAAGCTCGCACCGGTGCGGAAGCCCATCAGCAGCGCCACGCCGATGACGATGGCCAGAGACACCGCGACCGACACCATGGACGTGAGCACGTGAGCCCACAGCACCCCCGATCGTGAGATCGGCAGCGACTGGAACCGCTCGAAGATCCCGCCCTGCATGTCGAGGAACAGGCGGTACGCGGTGTACGCGATTCCCGATGCGATCGTGATCAGCAGGATGCCGGGAAGCATGTAGTCGATGTACGACCCGTGGTCGGATCCCAGCTGGATCGCCCCGCCGAACACGTAGACGAACAGCAGCATGAGCGCGATCGGCGTGACGGCGGTGGTGATGATCGTGTCGGGGCTGCGCAGGATGTGGCGCAGCGAGCGGCCCGTGAGGACGGCGGTGTCGCTGAAGAAGCGGGCACCGGAGGCGGCGCGCGGTGCGCCGGCGATGGCGGTGGTCATGACCGGTCCTTTCGTGTGGTGGTGGTGTCCGCCGCTGCGGATTCGTCGGGGGCGTCGACCTCGCCGGTGAGGGCGAAGAAGACGTCCTCGAGGCTCGGCTGCTTCTCGACGTACTCGACCTTCGCCGGCGGAAGCAGGCGCTTGAGCTCGTCGAGCGTGCCGTCGACGATGATCGTGCCCTTGTGGAGGATCGCGATGCGGTCGGCCAGCTGCTCGGCCTCATCCAGATACTGCGTGGTCAGCAGCACCGTGGTGCCGCCGCGGGCGAGCGTCGTGACGGCATCCCACACCTCCAGGCGGGCCGCGGGATCGAGTCCCGTGGTCGGCTCGTCGAGGAAGATGACGGCGGGGTCGCCGATGAGGCTCATCGCGATGTCGAGCCGGCGACGCATGCCGCCGGAGTAGGTGCCGGCCTTGCGGCCGCCGGCCTCGGTGAGCGAGAAGCGGGCGAGCAGGTCGTCCGCGATCGCGCCGGGGTTCTTGAGATGGCGCAGCTGCGCCACGAGCACGAGGTTCTCGCGACCCGAGAGCACCTCGTCCACCGCGGCGAACTGCCCCGTGAGGCTGATCGTCTCGCGCACCCGCTGCGCATCGGCCGAGACGTCGTATCCGCCGACGGCAGCGGTGCCGGCGTCGGCCTTCAGCAGGGTCGACAGGATCCGCACGACGGTGGTCTTGCCGGCGCCGTTGGAACCGAGGAGGGCGAAGATGCTGCCTCGCGCCACCTCGAAGTCCACGCCCTTCAGCACGTGGAGGTCCTTGTAGGACTTCTCCAGGCCCTTCACCTTGATAGCTGCATCGGTCATCGGTGCTCACCTCGTTCTGCCTCGTCGATCGCCTTGTTCAGGCGCGTGCGTTCCTTGTCGATCCACTGCTTGGCGGAGTACGCGGCGGCGAACTCCTCGGCGAAACCTGCGGGGTCGTCGCCGACGATGTCGCGCACCGGCGTGCCGTCGGCGGCCGCGCGCTCCCACAGGTCGGCGAAGTCGCTGAACATGCGCACCATCGCGTCGCCGTCGACGATGCCGCCGGCGTACATGATGTAGCGCTCGAGCGCCTTTGCCGTGGCGCGATAGGGCTCGGGGAGAGCCTCGACGCGCGCGCGGTACTGCTTGAACTGCTTCTTCTGGTCCAGCGAGCCGGTGACGACCTCGTACCACTTGGCGGCCATGTCAAACCTCTTCCTGAGTCGTGTTGTCGGTCTGTGCGCTCTGTGCGCGGTGGAGCTGTTCGATGCGATCTGCGAGGAAGCTCCATGTCCTCCAGAACTCCGAGAGCTGTTCGCGACCCTGCGCGTTCAGCGAATAGACCTTGCGTGGCGGTCCCTTCTCGGACGGGACCTTCTCCACGTCGACGAGCCCCCGCTGCTCGATGCGCACCAGGAGGGCGTACACGGTGCCCTCTGCGATGTCGGCGAATCCCTGGTCGCGCAGCCATGCGGTGATCTCGTACCCGTAGGCGGGACGCCCGGACAGGATCGCGAGGACGATCCCCTCCAGCGTGCCCTTGAGCATCTCGGTCTCCTGCTTGCCCATCGGGGCACCCCCTCTCTTTCACTACTCTGTCTTGCTGACTACCGGTACAAAGTAACACTGAGTACCAGTACTTAGCAACACCGAATAGCAAGATTTTTCGATCCGCGGGTGTAATGTCCATCCGTCGCCAATGGAGGCGACAGAAGAGGACCCTTCGATGACCCGAATCGGCTCACCGGTCGCACCCGACGGCCAGAGCACTCCTGAGCGTCACGATCTGCAGGCGGGCGGCGTCAGCGCCGCCGGCTCGATCGTGATGGCAGTCGCCGGCAGCGCGCCGGCATATTCCATCGCCGCCACCACTGCGACCCTCGTCGGCGTCGCCGGACTGGGCGCCCCGGCCGCCCTGCTGTGGTGCGGCATCCCGATGCTCGGCATCGCGTGGGCGTTCCTGTATCTCGGACGCGCCGACGTCAACGCCGGAGCCGCCTACTCGTGGGTCGCCCGCGCGCTGCACCCGGCGCTCGGCTTCCTGTCGGGGTGGGCGCTGGTGATCTCGGCGACCATCTTCATGGTCGCCGGTGCGCTGCCTGCCGGCGCCATGACGGTGTCGCTGTTCGACCCGTCCCAGGCCGACAACGTCCCGCTCATCACGAGCGTCGGCGCCGTGTGGTTCGTGATCATGGCCGCGTGCGTCTACTTCGGCGTGAACATCACCGCTCGCGCGCAGTGGATCATGTCGACGATCGAGGTCGGGATCCTGGTGGTGTTCGCGGGGCTCGCACTCTTCCGCGCCGCCACGACGAGCCACGACGGCCCGGACTTCTCCTGGGAGTGGCTCGGCTTCTCACACCTGACCGGACCCGGCATCTTCGTCGGTGCGGCACTGATCGCAGCCTTCTACTACTGGGGCTGGGACGTCAGCTCGAACCTCAACGAGGAGACCACCAACGGGCACAGGGCGGCGGGCGCCGCAGGACTCATCGGCGTGGGCATCGTCTTCGTGCTCTTCGAGATCTTCACGATCGCGACGCTCATCATGCTGTCGCAGGAGCAGATCGAGGCGAACAGCGCCAACATCCTGTCGGTGCTCGGCGATGTGATCTGGCCGGGCCTCGGAGGCAAGATCCTGATCATCGCGGTGGCCCTGTCGACGATCGCGACGCTCGAGACCACGCTGATCCAGGTCACCCGGTCGTTGTTCGCGATGGGTCGTGACCACACGATCCCGCGCGCGTTCGGTCGCGTGCACCCTCGGTGGAAGACGCCGACCTTCGCGACGATCGTGATCCTCATCGTCTCGCTGCTGCTGTTCGTCGGCTCGAACTTCCTGGGCAGTGTCGGCGACATCATGGAGAACGCCATCCTGTCGATCGGCCTCCAGATCGCCTTCTACTACACGCTCGCCGGCGTCGCCGTCGTGGTGGCGTACCGGAGGGTGCTGTTCCACTCCGTGAAGAACTTCCTCCTGATCGGGCTGTGGCCCGCGTCCGGTGCGGTGTTCATGGGCTGGGCGTTCTTCGCCTCGATCCCGAGCAACGACCCGATCGTCAACTGGCTCGGCATCGGGCTCATCGTGCTGGGCGTCGTGCCGCTCGCGCTCTTCTACCGCAAGGCGAAGGTGTACTACTCGCGGCGCCCCCTCGAGGTGCCGCCGGAGCTCGACAAGAAGGCCCCGGCCGACGTCGACCTCCGCTCGCCCGAACAGGTCGAGACGCTGCCCGACCCGAACACGACGGCGATCAAGACCGTCGACGAGTAGTCCGGCCGTACAACAGGAGAAGAGTGGATGCCTCGGGCCGAGGCATCCACTCTTCTCGTGGTTCTGGGTGCCGGTGGTGGGAGTCGAACCCACACGCCCTTGCGGGCAACCGAGTTTGAGTCGGTCGCGTCTGCCATTCCGCCACACCGGCCGGCGCGGTCCTCCGCGCGTCCGCGAACGACCATACCGTAGGATTGGCGGGTGACTGAGCAGGAGCAGACCGCCGCTACGACGGCGTCCACCCCCCGTCGTGTCGTCGTTGCAGAGGATGAGTCGCTCATCCGTCTCGACATCGTCGAGATCCTTCGCGACAACGGATTCGATGTCGTCGGCGAAGCGGGGGACGGTGAGACCGCCGTGGCCCTGGCCACGGAACTGCGGCCCGACCTGGTGATCATGGACGTGAAGATGCCGCAGCTCGACGGCATCTCGGCCGCCGAGAAGCTCAGCAAGAACCACATCGCGCCCGTCGTGCTGCTGACCGCGTTCAGCCAGAAGGAGCTCGTCGAGCGGGCGAGCGAGGCCGGAGCCCTCGCCTACGTGGTGAAGCCCTTCACGCCGAACGACCTGCTGCCGGCGATCGAGATCGCGCTGGCCCGCTACGAGCAGATCATCACGCTCGAGGCCGAGGTCGCCGACATGGTCGAGCGCTTCGAGACCCGCAAGCTCGTCGACCGCGCGAAGGGCCTGCTGAACGAGAAGATGGGCCTGTCGGAGCCCGAGGCGTTCCGCTGGATCCAGAAGGCGTCGATGGACCGTCGCCTCACGATGCAGGACGTCGCCAAGGCGATCATCGAGCAGCTCGCGCCCAAGAAGGGCTGACACGACTTTCGGAGAGGGGATGCCGCGACTCGCGGCATCCCCTCTCCTCATTCCTGCGGCGGCAGATCCTTGATGTGGTTCGTGATGCGCACGGTCGAGCAGCGACGGCCCTGATCGTCGGTCACGACGATCTCGTGGACGGTGAGGCTGCGGCCGAGGTGCAGCGGCGTGCAGACGCCCGTCACGTGCCCGGCGGTCGCCGATCGCGTGTGGGTCGCGTTGATGTCGACGCCGACGGCGAGCCGGCCCGGGCCGGCGTGGAAGTTCGCGTGCATGGATCCGAGCGATTCGCCCAGCACCACGTACGCGCCGCCGTGGAAGAGTCCGACAGGCTGCGTGTTGCCCTCGACCGGCATGCGGGCGACGGCGCGCTCGGGCGTGAACTCGAGCCACTCGAACCCCATCTTCTCGGCGAGGGCGCCGATGCCGCGGCTCGTCGCCCACTCGATTCCGTCGACGGCCGCGGGGGAGTGATCGGGCATGGCGCACCTTCGGTCGGGCCGCACGGGCGGGGTCCGTCGGCGGAGTTCGGGTGTCGTCGGCCCTGGCTAGGCTGGCAGGGTGACGGACTCCGCAAAGCCTACCCTCCTGGTCGTCGACGGCCATTCGCTGGCATACCGAGCGTTCTACGCGCTCCCGGTCGACAACTTCTCGACCAAGGACGGGCAGCACACGAACGGCATCTACGGGTTCCTGGCGATGCTGATCAACCTGCTGAAGGCCGAGAAGCCGACGCATCTCGCCATCGCCTTCGACACGTCGCGGCAGTCCTTCCGCACCCGCGAGTACACCGAGTACAAGGCGAACCGGTCGGAGACGCCGAACGAGTTCAAGGGGCAGATCCCGCTGCTCCAGGACTGCCTCGCGGCGATGAGCATCACGACCATCCAGAAGGAGGACATCGAGGCCGACGACATCCTCGCGACGCTCGCGACGCAGGGGGCCGAGCAGGGCTTCGACGTGTTGGTGTGCTCGGGCGACCGCGACACCATCCAGCTCGTGAACGACGACATCACGCTGCTCTACCCGAACGTGCAGGGGGTGTCGCAGCTGAAGCGCTACGACCGCCAGGCCGTCATCGACCGCTACGGCGTCCCGCCCGAGCAGTACCCCGACATCGCCGCCCTCGTCGGCGAGACGAGCGACAACCTCCCGGGCGTCCCGAAGGTGGGCGAGAAGACCGCCGTCAAGTGGCTCACCCAGTTCGGCTCGCTCGACGCGCTGCTCGAGGGCGCCTCGACGATCAAGGGCGTCGTCGGCGGCAACCTCGTCGCCCACACCGAGGACGTGCGCCGCAACCGCCGCCTCAACCGCCTGCTGCGCGACGTCGAGCTGCCCTACCGCCCGGCCGACCTCGAGGTGCAGCCGATGGACGCCCAGGCCGTGCGAGACATCTTCTCCCGGCTGGAGTTCAAGACGCTCATCCCGCGCGTGGCCGAGCTCGCCGGCATCGAGCAGCAGATGGCCGCCGTCAACTCCGCCGCCGCAGAGCTCGCGCCGGTCGCCGCCGAGCTCGGCGGCGCCAACCTCGCCGCGTGGCTCGAGAAGGCGAGCGGCGAGGTCGGGGTGACTCTGACCGTCGAGGGCGGGCTGCCCGCGCGCATCGGCGTGGCGACGAAGGATGCCGCGGCCGAGGCGTCGTGGACGCCCGAGGTGCAGGCATCCCTCGCTCCGTGGCTCGCGTCCGACGCACCGAAGGTGTTCGCCGACGCCAAGCCGCAGGTGAAGGCGCTGCGGCGTGCGGGACTGCGCCTGGCAGGCCTCGACTTCGACGTCGTCCTGGCCGGCTGGCTGCTGCGCCCGAGCTTCCCCGACAAGACGCTCGCCGACCTCGTCGACCGGTACCTCGACGAGAAGCTGCCCGAAGCCGATCCGTCGCAGCTCGTGCCCGAGACGGAGGGCGCGACGCCCGGCCAGCTGTCGTGGTACGCCCTGCGCGTCGCACAGGCGGTGCGCGCGGAGCTGCCCGAGAGCGTCGCCGCGGTGCTGTCCGACATCGAGCTGCCGACGCTGCACACGCTGGCCGACATGGAGCTCGCCGGCGTCGCGGTGTCGCACGAGATCCTGTCGACCTTCTCCGGCGAGCTCGGCGCACGCGCCGACGCGCTGGCCCAGGAGGCCTACGCCGCGATCGGCCGCGAGGTGAACCTCGGCTCGCCCAAGCAGCTGCAGGAGGTGCTGTTCGACGAGCTGCAGCTGCCCAAGACGCGCAAGACCAAGACCGGGTACTCGACCGACGCCGCGGTGCTGGCGGATCTGCAGGAGACGAACCCGCACCCGTTCCTCGACCTGCTGCTGCAGCATCGCGAAGCCACGAAGCTGCGGCAGATCATCGAGTCGCTCGACGGCTCCATCGGCAACGACCGGGCGATCGGCGACGACGGCCGCATCCACACGACGTACGTGCAGACCGGCAGCCAGACCGGCCGGCTGTCGAGCACGGATCCCAACCTGCAGAACATCCCGATCCGTACGGAGGAGAGCCGCCGCATCCGCTCCGCCTTCACCGTCGGCGAGGGCTACGAGACGCTCCTCACGGCCGACTACTCGCAGATCGAGATGCGCATCATGGCGCACCTGTCGGAGGACCCGGGGCTCATCGAGGCGTTCAACTCCGGCGAGGACACGCACCGGTTCGTCGGTTCGCGCGTCTTCGGCGTCGCGCCGGAGGACGTCACCGCCCAGATGCGCACGAAGGTCAAGGCGATGTCGTACGGCCTCGTGTACGGTCTGTCGGCGTTCGGCCTGTCGAAGCAGCTGCGCATCGAGCAGTCCGAGGCCAAGCAGCTCATGATGGAGTACTTCGCCCGGTTCGGCGCGGTGCGCGACTATCTGCGCTCCTCGGTGGAGCAGGCGCGCATCGACGGCTACACCGAGACGATCTTCGGTCGCCGCCGCCCGTTCCCCGACCTCGCGAGCCCCAACCGCGTGCTGCGCGAGAACGCGGAGCGCGCGGCGCTCAACGCCCCGATCCAGGGCAGCGCGGCCGACATCATGAAGATCGCGCTGTTCCACATCCATGACGACTTCACTGCCGCCGAGCTGCAGTCCCGCGTGCTGCTGCAGATCCACGACGAGCTCGTCGTCGAGGTCGCGCCAGGGGAGTGGGATGCCGCCGAGCGCATCGTGCGCGAGCGCATGGGCGACGCCGCGACGCTGTCGGTGCCGCTGGACGTGCAGATCGGCCGCGGCGCCGATTGGAACGAGGCCGGGCACTGAGCCGCCGGTCCCGGGCGGCCCCGCCGCCCGGGACCGGATTCCGTGTTTGTCGGCACCGCGTCGCGTGCCTAGGCTCGGAGCTATGACAGACGAAACCCGCACGCCCACGCAGATCGACAAGATCGCTGATGCGTGGGTCGACATCCTTGCCGAGCTGGAGCCGACGCTGGCGACCTACATCGGTCGCACCGAGCACAACGGCCGTTTCGGCGACTACAGCCCGGCCGGGCAGGAGCGCCTCACCGAAGAGGGCCGCAAGACATTGGCCGCGCTGCAGGCAGCAACCCCCGTCGACGTCGTCGACGAGGTGACCAAAGACGATCTCTCCCGCGAGATCCAGCTCGGACTCGACCTCGACGAGGCGAAGTGGCACCTGCGCGATCTCAACGTGATCGCCTCGCACGCTCAGAACATCCGCTCGGCGTTCGACCTGATGCCCACCGCGACCAGCGACGACTGGTCGGTCATCGCGACGCGCCTCGCCGCCGTCCCGGGCGCGATCGACGGCTACGTCGAGACGCTCCGCGAGGGCATCGCACAGGGCGTCGTCCCCGCGCGCCGCCAGGTGGTCGAGGTCGTGACGCAGATCGCGCGCTACACCGCGGACGGCGGCTTCTTCGCCACGTTCGCGGCGGAGGCGGCGCCCGCGGAGGGACAGCTTCCGGCATCCCTCGCCCGCGACCTGGCCGACAACGCGAACGCCGCCCGCGTCGCGTACGACGAGCTCGCGTCGTTCCTGTCGGGCGAACTCGCCCCCGCCGCCTCCGAGAAGGACGCCGTGGGCCGTGAGCTGTACGCACTGCACTCCCGCCGCTTCCTCGGCGCGACGATCGACCTCGACGAGACCTACGAGTGGGGTGTCGAGGAGCTCGCGCGCATGGTCGCCGAGCAGGAGTCGATCGCGAACGAGATCAAGCCGGGCGCATCGGTCGAAGAGGCCGTCGCGTTCCTCGAGCAGGACGCCTCGCGCAAGCTCTACGGCACCGACGCACTGCAGAAGTGGATGCAGCAGACGAGCGACCGCGCGATCGAGGAGCTGGGCAAGACCCATTTCGACATCGCCGAGCCGATCCGCAACCTGGAGTGCATGATCGCGCCCACCAAGGAAGGCGGCATCTACTACACCGGCCCGACGGACGACTTCTCGCGCCCCGGCCGCATGTGGTGGTCGGTGCCCGAGGGCGTCGAGGACTTCGACACGTGGCGCGAGCTGACCACCGTGTACCACGAGGGCGTTCCGGGGCACCACCTGCAGATCGCGCAGGCCGTGTACAACCGCGCCCAGCTGAACACCTACCGCCGCCTTCTGGGCGGGACGTCAGGCCACGCCGAGGGCTGGGCGCTCTACGCCGAGCGTCTCATGGAGCAGCTCGGCTACCTCTCGGACCCGGCAAACCGGCTCGGCATGCTCGACGGCCAGCGCATGCGCGCGGCCCGCGTCGTGCTCGACATCGGCGTGCACCTGGAGAAGCCGCGCCTGGACGGCCAGGGCACGTGGGATGCCGACTACGCACTGGCGTTCATGCTGCGCAACGTCAACATGCCCGACGAGTTCGTGAAGTTCGAGGTCAACCGCTACCTCGGCTGGCCGGGACAGGCCCCGTCGTACAAGGTCGGTCAGCGCATCTGGGAGCAACTGCGCGACGACGTCGCCGAGCGCGACGGCGACGCGTTCTCGATCAAGCAGTTCCACAAGCGCGCGCTCGACATCGGCGGTGTCGGCCTCGACACGCTGCGCTTCGCGCTGTCGCGCTGACACACCCCTTCGACGGGCTCAGGGACCGCTCGCGGTCGCTGAGCCCGTCGAGGCGTCTCTGAGCAGCGCCACGACCTCCGCATCGCTCGTCTGCGCGAAGGCGTCGTAGTACTGGCCGACGGCCCAGAAGTCGGCATCGCGGTGGGGGCACACGTATTCGTCGACCGTGTCGCCGGGCGGCTCCCATTCCTCGGGGGCGACGGGGACGGCCAGCACGATGCGCGACGGCTGCTGCGTCCGCAGCGCACGGCAGGCCGCGAGGGCGCTCGCGCCGGTCGCGACGCCGTCGTCGATCACGATCGCGGTCCGGCCGCGCAGGTCCGCGTGCCCCGTCCCGTATGCCGCGGTCCGACGTCGCAGCTCGTCCCGCTCGGCGGTCTCGACCCGTTCCACATCGCGCGGCGTCATCCCCGCCCAGCGCACGGCGTCGGCCGTGATGATCCGCACGCCGTCGGCGATCGCCCCGACGGCGAACTCCTCATGCCCGGCGGCGCCGAGCTTGCGCACCACGACCGCATCCAACGGCAGCGCGAGCGCCCGGGCGACGACCGCGGCCACCACCACCCCGCCGCGCGCGATGCCGAGGACGACGGCATCCGATCCGCGCCAGGAATCCAGGTCTGCGGCGAGCACGCGCCCTGCGGCCCGCCGGTCGGCGAACAGGGCCATGTCCTCACGCTACGCCGGTGCCGCAGCGGCGTGCGACGGGGGATGCAGCGGCCGTGCGTGCCCGGGGCGCGCCGTAGGCTGGAGGCGTGGCATCCGTTCGATACGTCGCGATCGGCGACTCCTTCACCGAGGGCGTGGGCGACGAGCTCCCCGACGGACATGTGCGCGGCTGGGCGGACCTCGTCGCGCAGGGCTGGGCGGACGCCCTCGGCGAGCCCGTCGAGTACGCGAACCTCGCGATCCGCGGCAAGCTCGTGTGGCCGATCGTCGAGCAGCAGCTCGAGCCTGCCCTCGCCCTGAAGCCCACGCATCTGTCCTTCAACGGCGGCGGCAACGACATGCTGCGGCCCCGCACGAGCGTGACCGGCGTCGTCGACGCGTTCGAGACCGTGCTGCGCCGCTGCGACGAGGAGGGCGTGAAGCTCATCGTGCTGTCGGGGGCCAACCCGTCGGGGCAGCTTCCGATGCGGCGGCTCATCCAGCGTCGCGGCGACCTGCTGTCCCACGCCGTCGAGGCGCACCTCGCGCCGCGGCCCGACGTCGTGCGCGCCTACAACTGGTTCGACGCCGAACTGGCGACACCGCCGTTCTGGTCCGAGGACCGCCTCCACATGAACTCCCGCGGCCACCACCGGGTGGCCGCCCGCGTACTGGACGCGCTCGGCCTCGACCCGCACCCCGAGTGGTGGTCGCTGCCGCTGCTGCCGCCGGCGGGGACACGCGGGGCCGCGTACTATCGCGAGCACGTGGGTCCGTGGGTGCGTCGCCGGCTCACCGGCACATCGTCGGGCGACGGCCGCGAGCCGAAGTTCGGCGGCGGCTGGAGCTCGTTCGCGCCGTCAGTCTGACGCAGCAGGCCGGGCGTACTCCGAGCCCGAGCGTGTGCGCTCGAGCAATCCGGCGTCGACGAGGTGCCGACGGAGCACCGCTGCGTCGCCGGTGAATGCGGAGAGGCGTTCGTTCGTCTGCTGCTCGGTGAGCACCTCTGCGTCGCCGAACGCGCGCTCGGCCACCCACCGCAGGAGCTCGTCGCGTTCCGCATGCTGTGCGGGGTAGCGGTCGATGCGCCCGTCCGCGCCGAGGAACCTCGTGGGTCCGGACGGTCTCACGGGCGGGTTGTCCGACAGGATGCCGCGCACCGCCGTCTCATCGAACTCGAGCGCGCCCGACGCGGTCTCGCGCACCAGGCCCAGCTCGTGCAGGCGCTCGATCGCCCGCCGACGACGGGCGTCGGGCAGCGGTCCGGCGGCCATCGTCTCGGCGAGCACGGCTCGCAGGTCGGGGTTGAGGAGCGCCGCGACGACGCCCCGCCAGCGCTCACTCATCCGTCGCGCTCGTGACGCGGTAGGTCAGCTCCGCGAAGGCGCCCGCCTGGCGCACCGCGATCAGCTCGAGACGGTCGGCCCCGAGCACCCGGGGGAGGAGCGGCTTGCCCGACGCGAGTGTCGCGGGCGCGATCGAGACGCGCACTTCGTCGAGCAGGCCGGCGTCGGCGAACTGGCCGGCGAGATCGCCGCCGCCCACGACCCACACGTCCTTGTCACCCGCGGCGGCGCGGATCTGGGGCCAGGCGTCCTCGACGGCGCCGGAGGCGAACCGGATGTCGACGCCCGGCACGATCGGCTGGTCGCGGCTCGTGAAGACCCAGGTGGGCCGGTCGCCGTAGTACGCGGGCCACTTCTCGGGGTGAGCGACGAGGTCCTCGTGCTCGAGCACCCAGCGATAGGTCGCCGAGCCCTGGACGAGCACGCCGATGCCGTCGAGGAACGCCTGGAAGTCGGCATCCCCGCCCTCGCCACCCGGGACGGCGAACAGCCAGTCCAGCGAGTCGTGGTCGTCGGCGAGGAAGCCGTTGAGCGTGGTGGCGGTGTAGAAGATCACACGAGGCATGCCGTCACCGTATCGCGGCGCGCCGACACGAGGTCTGGGACTGTTGACAGGTATTCAACCAATCAGTACAGTACCTATCAGTTGAATAAGGAGGCGAGACATGACTGACACCCTGAGCCGCACGTTCGCGGCCCTGGCCGATCCGACCCGGCGCGCCATCCTGGCCCGCCTGAGCGAGGGCGAGGCGACCGTCGGCGAGCTCGCCGAGCCGTTCGACATGACCTTCGCGGCCGTGTCGAAGCACCTGCGCGTGCTGCAGGAGGCGGGGCTCGTGTCCCGGGGCCGCAGCGCGCAGTACCGGCCCGCTCAGCTCGACGCACGACCGCTGGCCGCGGCATCCGCCTGGATCGGCGACTACGCGAAGTTCTGGGAGGACAGCCTCACCGCCCTCGACCAGTACCTCAACGCCCTGCAGCAGCTCGGCGCCCCCGCTCAGCACGACCCCCGCACGACCGACAAGGAGAATGACCATGACTGAGTACTTCACCGTGACCCGCACGCTGCGGGCACCCCGCGCGCTGGTGTTCGAGACGCTCGTCAAGCCCGAGCACTTCGCGGTGTGGTTCGGCACCGCCGCTGTCGAGGTGCCGCAGGAGACCCTGACGATGGACGTGCGACCCGGCGGACAGTTCCGCGCCGTCATGCACCTGCCCGACGGCAACCGCATCGACTGGGCAGGGGAGTACAAGGTGGTCGAGCCGCCGTCGCACCTGTCGATGACCCTCACCGACCAGCCGGGCGACGACGCGGGCCTGCCCGTGCTGTTCGACCTCGAAGAGACCGCCGACGGCACGGTGCTCACCATCCGCCAGGACCGCTCGGACTTCTCTGACGAGCAGGTGGCGGCGACGATCGCGGGCTACAACTCGTTCGTCGACGACATCGAGCGCGTGCTGGAGCGCCTGCAGGCCTGAGCGCGGGCGCTCTCGTCACAGAGCGCCCGGGCGCCGCAGCGCACTCATCGCCGGTGCGCCGCCCGCCCGGGCGCTCTCGTGCGCGTCGGCACCGGCCGGCGCGGCCGTGAGGAACCCGGCCTCAGGACGCGTCCGCGAGAGCCACTGCGATGCGCGCGCCGAGGTCGACGTTGCCGCGGTAGACGTCGACGTTGACGTCGAGGCTGCGCCCGGCCGTCTCGCGCTGGAAGAAGTCGAGCAGGAACGGCGTCGTGTCATGCCCGGTGATGCCCTCCGCCTCGGCGGCCGCGAGCGCGCGGCGCAGCACGCGGTCGTGCTCCGCCGGATCGAGCTCGAGCTCGACGGCGAGCGGGTTGGCGACGAGCAGGGTCGACGCGATCCCCAGCGCGTCGCGGGTGCGGGCGATCGCCGCGATCTCGTCAGGGGAGTCGACCGAGTACTCGATGTCGTGCCCCGAGTCGGCCACGTAGAAGCCGGGGTAGTCGGTGGTGCGGTAGCCGACGACGGCGAGACCGAGGGTCTCCAGGCGTTCCAGCGTCAGTGGGATGTCGAGGATCGACTTGACCCCGGCGCTCACGACGACCAGCGGCAGCCCCGCCAGCGCGGGCAGGTCGGCGGACTCGTCGAACGACTCCGCGGCACCGCGATGGACGCCGCCCAGGCCGCCGGTGGCGAACACCCGCAGGCCCGCACGGGACGCCAGGTATGCCGTCGCCGCCACCGTGGTGCCCACGCTCAGTCCCTTCACGGCGGCGACGGGCACGTCGCGCACGCTCGCCTTGACGACGCCGTCCGCCGTGCCCAGCCGCTCGATCTCGTCCGGGGTGAGACCGACCGTGGGGCGCCCGTCGATGAGGCCGATCGTGGCGGGCACGACACCGAGCGCCCGGACCCGCGCCTCGGCCTCGAGTGCGACGTCGAGGTTGCGCGGCCGCGGCAGCCCGTGCGTGAAGATCGTGGACTCCAGCGCCAGGACAGGCTCGCCGTCGGCGACGGCAGTCCGCACCTCGGGCGCGACGACGAGGGGTTCGATCACGGTGCATCCTTTCGCTCCGCGCAGGGCGTTTCGGGTGGTGACCGTCGTGTGACGACAACGCCACAGTACCGAGGGGATGCCTCCGGCCGGTGTGCGGCGCGGCACGGGGCCGCGGCATCCGGGATCAGCCGCGCGGTCGCCGTGGCGCGCGCGGCGGGTCCATGCCCAGCCGGATGCGGGTGCGCTTGCGCTCGATGACGATGAAGGTCGCGCCGAGCGCCCACAGCGGCAGCTGGGTGAGGAATGCGATGCGGAACGCGTCGAGGCTGTACGTGTCCGGCGTGCCGGCGCCCTGCAGATCGAGGGCGAGTCCGATGAGCAGGATCGCGATGAGCGCTGCGAGGAACCCGCCGGCGTTGGTGACGCCTGTCGCGGTGCTGAGCCGATGCGAGGGGTTGTGGGTGCGGGCATGATCGAAGGCGATCATGGATGCCGGACCGCCGGTCGCGAGGGCCACCGCGAGCGCGAGCAGCAGCCACAGCGGCGCAGGTCCCGGGTACGCGACGACGGCGAGCCACGCGGCCGCCTGCACGGCCACCGTGGGCAGCACAAGCGCGCGGGAGCGCAGGTGGGGGATGCGCCGCGACAGCTCGCCCATGATCGGCCCGAGCGCCATGCCGACGACGACGTACAGCGACATGATCGACGCAGCCTCGGCGGTGGTGCGCCCCTCGCCGGCGGTGAGGAACGGCATGCCCCACAGCAGCACGAACGCCGTGCCCGCGAACGGCGTGGTGAAATGCGACCAGAACGCCAGGCGGGTGCCGGGATGCGCCCAGGCGGCGCGGATGCCGACGCCGGTGTCGACCGCCGACGTCACGACGCGGATCGCGCCGGTGTCGGTGTCGACCGACACGTCCTCGTCGCGGTCCGGCGGGTGGTTGCGGATCAGCAGGAACACCAGCACGCCGAACAGCACGCCGAGCCCTGCGATGCTGCCGAACGTGATCGACCAGGTCGTCGCGTGGAGCAGCGCCGCGAGCGGCACGAGCGCGACGAGCTGACCGGTCTGGCCCACGATGCCGGTGAGCTGGACCATGATCGGACTGCGCTGCGCGGGGAACCAGGTCGCGATCAGTCTCAGCACGCCGGGGAAGATCGCCGCGTCGCCGGCACCGAGGAGCATGCGCGCGAGGATCGCCACTCCCACACTGGGCGACACTGCCATCGTGAGCTGCCCGACCGCCATGAGCAGCATCCCGATGGTCATGATGGGGCGCGCGCCGTAGCGGTCCAGCAGCACCCCGATCGGGATCTGCATCCCGCCGTACACGGCGAGCTGCACGACGGCGAACATCGACAGCGTCGCGGCGTCGGCGTCGAATCGCGCGGCGGCGTCCACGCCCACCGCGCTGAGGGACGACCGGTTCGTGATCGCCAGCACGTAGGCCGCGACCCCGACGGTCCAGATCACCCAGGCGCGTGTCCCCGGCCCCGTCGAGGCGGGGCGGGACAGGCTGAACACCCTTCCAGCGTAGTCACCACGGGCACATGGGTCGGCGGCATCCCCGTTGTCAACCCCCTCCCGCAGCAACCGGGGGATGGACCAGCGTGGTAGCCGGGACAACCCGTCCCCAGGCCCGGGGAGGGCTGAGGAGCACTCCGGAAAGGAGCTTCACATGAGCATCGGAGCAGGAATCGTACTGTTCGCGATCGGAGCCATCCTGGCGTTCGCGCTGAACATCCAGGTGGACTGGGTCAACCTCGACATGATCGGCTACATCCTCATGGGCGCCGGTGTCGTGATCTTCCTCGTCGGCCTCGTCCTGATGATGCGCCGCCGCCGTTCGGACGTCATCACGAGCACGTCCGTGGATCCCGCGTCGGATTCGCAGGTCACTCGGCGCACCACTCGCACGCCGGACGACACCGCCGGCCTCTGACGCACGGCGCGGGGAGCGGGGGCCTGAGGGCGCTCGCTCCCCGCCTTGTCGATTCAGGCGCCGATCGGCGTGCGGATCGCCTCGACACCCGTCAGCTCGACAGGCGACCCGAGCAGAGCCGCGTGGGCGGGGCGCTGCGATTCCCACCGCTCGCGCGACATCACATAGCGGTTATGGGGGACCGCGACGCCCTCGCGCGCGACCATGAACGCGCCGTCGGGCTCGTACCCGAGTCGACGCGACACCGCATTCGACGGCGCATTGTCCGCGAACGCGCCGGACGTCGCCTCGACCGCACCGAACCCCTCGAAGGCCAGGTGCAGCGCGAGCGCGCGCATCCGCGTGCCGATGCCGCGTCCCTGGTGCTCGAGGCCGAGCCACGATCCGCTGTTCACCCTTCGCAGCACGCTCCAGTCCTTCGCGGTCAGCCCCTGCAGGCCGACCGGGACACCCTCGTGCAGCACCGCGAACTCGAGGACGAACGCCTCCGGAGACACGTTTCCTCGCTGGTTCCACTGGTAGGTCAGCACGCTGCGTGCGACCTCGTCTGCCGTGCCGCGCGTCCACGGGTGCTCGAACGGCATCGCGTCAGGGGAGTGGATGCCGCGACCCGCGAGCTCCGCGAGCTGCAGGAGCAGCTCGTCGTCGATCCACCGCAGTTCGAGATCTCCGGCGCGGGCACGTATGGCCGAGGCGGGCCAGAGCCGGGCGAGGGCGTCGGAGTGCTGCATCCCGGAAGTCTGCCAGATCGCCGTCATTCCGCGGGGGAACGAGTGTGGCGACCGCATAATGGGCGTCCGCCCACTTAGAATGGGCATACGCCCACTCCCGAAAGCGAGAACCATGCCGACCGGCCGCGCAATCGAAGACCCCCGCACCGTGCTGCTCCACGCCGGCCGTCGCCTGCTGGTCTCGGATGGACCGGGCGCGCTCACCAGCCGGTCGGTCGCGGTGGCGTCGGGCGTGGCCAAGGGCGTGCTCCACCGGCACTTCGAGGACTTCGACGCCTACCTCGCCGCACTCGTGACCGCGGACGCGGCGCGCATCGGTCTGATCGAGCCCCGGGTCGCCGGCTCCGCTCCCGACGCGGTCACCGATGTCCTCGAGCAGGTGTTCACCCCCGTGACCGTAGGACTCGTGGCACTCGTCATCAGCCGCGACGGAGTGCGCCGGCGCGCGCGTCGCACGGGCGCGTTCGGCATCCCTCTGCTCATGGACGCGACCGCGGTCGTCGTCGACGTGCTCGCCGCGGGGCGCGACGTCGGGTGGATCCGCCGGGACGCCGACGTCGCGGCCCTCGCACTCGCCCTGGTCGGCAGTGCACATCTTCTGTACGCGGGCGACCGCGGCGCGTTCCCGGATCACACCGCCCTGCACGAGGTCGTGGCCGCCATCCTCGCCGGCTCGTCGTGAGCGGCGCGTCCGGCGTCCTCTCGCGCAACACGACCGTCGGCCCGCTGCTGCCTCAGCCGGACTACCGCTCGACGTACGCCGCGATCCCGTCGAGGATGCGGTCGAGCCCGAACTCGAACCCATCGAGCGGGGGCTCGTCGGCGAGGAACATCGGCTCCTGCATGACGTCTGCGACCGCGTCGAGCCGGCGCGCGCGCAGCTGCGCGTCGAGGAACCCGCGCACGGCGCTCATGGCGCGCTGCTGATCCGGGTTCGCGCGGCGCAGCTCGGCCGGGGTCGGCGCGTTGCGTCGCAGATCCGCGCCGTAGCGGGCATGGCTGTCGAGCAGGTACGCGCAGTTCAGCATCTGCTGCGCCCCCATGCCGGTCGGCGCGAGCGCGCCGATCAGCACATCCAGCCAGGCGGCGTTGTGCGGAGTGAGAGGCACCGTCCGCGGCACGTCGAGCAGCCACGGCCGGGCGGCGAACTGCTCGAACAGCCGTCGCGCCCAGAGCGCCGCCGCCGCGCGCCAGTCGTCACCGGCGAGCTTCGGAGGGTCGCCCCACGCCCGGTCGGCGACGAGCACGAGCAGCTCGTCCTTCGAGCTCACGTAGCGGTAGAGCGCGTTCGTGCTCACGCCGATCCGTGCCGCGACGCGGGGGAGGGATGCCGCGGCGATCCCCTCCTCGTCCGCCAGCGCCGTCGCGGCCTGGACGACCTCGTCGACGGTGTGCGCCGGCTTGGGCCCGCGGCGCCCCTCCGTCTCGACGACGCCCCACGCGGCGGTCAGGCCGGGAGGCAGCGCGTCGAGGTCGATCTCGGCTGCGAGGGGGCGATCTGGGGCGGCGGGCGTCATGCGCGGCATCCTCTCGACGTCTTCGAGATAAATAGTAGACGGCTTACACAGTTAAGGCTACTGTGCATGCCATGAACACTTCAATGCTTACACAGTTGCCCTTTCCACGGACCGCTCAGCGGTGGATCGGGGGAGCGGCCATCGCCGGAGGGATCTTCGCCCTCGCCGAGCTTCCGCTGTACTTCGTCGTCCCAGCCTGCAACACCTGCAGCGTCGACACCGGCTCGCTCATGCCGGACGGGCTGATCCTGGCGCGCACCCTGTTCAACTTCCTGGCACTGACGGCGTTCCTGATCTTCATGAGCGGGGTGCGATTCCTGATCGGTCGCGCGGACGCACGGTACGAGTGGTTCGGTGCGGTTGCGGGCACCGTCGGGGTCGCCTGGACGATCGTCGACATGGTCGCGAAGGGACTGGAAGGCAGCAGCGCGATCCAGACGGCCGAGCTGATCGATCCGACCCGGACGGTGCCGACGTATCTGCTGTACGGCTCGATCTCACACCTCCTGCTCGCGGTGTTCGGCGTGGCCTTCGGGTACGCGGTGCTCCGCACGCGGGCGCTCGCCCCGTGGGTCGGCTGGTCGGCGTTCGGCATCGCGCTCCTGCACCTGGCCGGCGTGCCGTCGATGTTCTTCGGCTACAACTCGTCGGAGTTCTACGCCTCGAACGGCTGGGGCGCCGTCGCGATGTTCAACGGGATCGCCGCCCTCTGGCTCGCCGTCGTCGGGATCGCCGTCCTGCGCCGGAAGGCGCCTGAGAACACGTGAGCCCTTCGTGCCCGCGATCCCGGAAGGACGACGTCCAGGACTGCGGGCACGATCACGGCCGAGGCGCGAGCGCTCCCGGTCTCGCCTACGCGTCCACGAGAGCGGCCGTCGAGATGATTGTCGCCATGCTCCCCGCCATGACGGCGTTGGCGATGCACACCAGCCGAGACCTCGCGCCGGCCGGCGTCACGACACCGGGCACGTGGGTCATGTGGGGGCGATAGCCGCCGCGCCAGTGCGCGGGCTCCTCCGCGGCGAACCCCTCGAGCCGTTCGACGGCGTCGGCCAGCCGCTCGTGCAGGTCGACGATCTGCGCGGACTCGACCAGCTGCACCGCGATGTCTCCGCGCGGGCCGAACCGCGCCTCGTCACCGAAGCGGATTTCCAGCGGCGGCTCTTCCGCGCAGACGCCTCGCACCGCGCTCAGGACGGCGTCACGGGCGCCGTCCACGGCGAAGTTCGACGCGAGCGTGACGTGCGCGGGCCACGCACGCCGACGAAATGTCGACCCGACCTCGAGCGGGTCGGGCAACGCCACCACGACGAACAGCTCTCGACTCTCATGCGTCGTCACGCCCACAGTCTGGCCGATCCGTCAGCTCGTCGAGGACACCCGCAGGGGAGGGGAGGCCGTTATCCTCGTGGACGGAGACCACATGGCCACGATCGAGGATGTCCGCGCGCTGGGGTCGACGCTGGAGCGGTCTTACGAGGTGCTCGTGCGGGGTCGCCTCAAGTTCCGGGTCGCGCAGCTGGTCTACGTCGCGTTCTCGCTGGATGAGCGCACGATGGAGTTCGCCTTCCCGAAAGAGATGCGGGAGGGCCTCGTCGGCGGTCAACCCGAGAAGTTCCGGCTGCCGTCGCCGTCAGACCTCAGGTTCCACTGGGTGAGTTCCGACCTCGCTGCACTCGCTCCGGATGAGGCACGGGAGCTCGTCGTCGACGCGTGGCGCATGGTCGTGCCGCAGAAGCTCTCACGTGCCTATGACCTGGCGCATCCGAACGGTCCAGGCTGAGCGCATCGTCGCGCGTAGCGAAAAACCCCAGGTGGGGAGGGTCTCATCTGATACCGGAGTCTCGCCGCCTGAAATCGAGCTGACATAATGTGCATTATCGGCTATACCCGATCGGATGCCGCATACCGCTCTCAGAGCCCCTTCCGGCCTCGATCGCATCAAGAGGGGCTGCCGCCGGCATCCACCGTCCCCGAGCCGTCGCGACACGGCGAACTGCGCGAGCACGACGCAGATACCGCCGTGACGTAACGACGTCTCAGAATCACACGACCCACGCGCCGTCACGCATCAGCACCCTGCCGGCCAGCTCGTTCGACTCGCGCCACGCCTGGATGCGCGTCGGCCGCAGCACGAGGTAGACATAGCCGTCCAGGCCGCGCGGATCCCAGTCCGCCTGCGCCGCATACGCCTCGCCGATGGCACCGTCGTCGTCGAGGGGCGTCGAGCGCTCCACTTCGACGTCGATGAGCGCGAGGTCCCGCGTGGGACCGACGGCGAGACGTGCCACGCCGGACGATCCGAGATTGCGCGCCGTGACGGATGCCGCGGCCAGTGCGATCACCGCGCGGTCGTCGATCCACGCCAACGACAGCGGCACGAGATGCGGTCCTCCGTCCGGCGACGCCGTCGCGACCCACGCGTCGGCGGCGGGCGCCATCAGCGCCGTCATGAGATCGGCCTTGCGGGTCGCACGATCGCGTGGTTCAGGCATCCGACTCCCCTGTCTGTTCAGCGAGCCAGTCTGTCAGACGGCGCCACACGATTCACGCCCAGGGAACGATTTCTCTAGGCTCGAAGCATGCTGGAGTCGCTCACCGGGTTCGTCGTGGTGGGCGTGGCGATCCTCGTGGGCTGGATCCTCGGCCGCATCGACCTGCTCGGCGAGCATGCACGACCGGTCCTGGCCCGGCTCACGTTCTTCGTGCTCTCGCCGTTCCTGCTGTTCACGGTGCTGTCGCAGGCGGACGTGCACACGCTGTTCTCGTCGCTGCTTCCGGTCTCGGCGATCGCCGCCGTCGCCGTGATCGTCGTGTACGCGCTCATCGCACGGTTCGGGTTCCGCCGCTCGGTCGGCGAGACGGTCATCGGAGCCCTCAGCGCCGGCCAGGTCAACTCGAACAACATCGGCATCCCGCTGTCGCTGTACCTGCTCGGCAGCGCGGCGTACCCGGCGCCCGTGATCCTCATGCAGCTGCTGCTGTTCACGCCGATCACGATGGCGATCCTGGATGCCGTCACCACCGCGCGCACGTCGCTCTGGCGCTCCGTGACCCGGGTGGCGACGAACCCGATCGTGCTGGGATCGGTGCTGGGGACGCTGGTGTCGGTGCTGGGGATCGAGCTGCCGCCGGTCGTCCTGCAGCCGGCGCTGCTCATCGCGAACGCCTGCGTGCCGGTGCTGCTGATCGCCTACGGCATCTCGCTGCACGGTCAGCGCGTGCTCGGCGCATCCGGACACCGCCGCGACATCGTGCTGGCGACGATCCTGAAGCTCGTGGCGATGCCGCTCATCGCGTGGGCGGTCGCGGAGTTCGTGTTCGGCCTCAGCGCGCACGACGTCCTCGTGGTCACCGTGCTCGCGGCGCTCCCGACGGCGCAGAACGTCTTCAACTACTCGCAGCGCTACGACATCGGCGAGACGATCTCGCGCGACACGGTGTTCCTCACCACGATCGGCTGCGTCCCGGTGCTGATCCTCATCACGCTGCTGCTGGGCTGACTCCCCCGGCGGCGCTCACTCCCGAACGATCTCGTGCAGCACGCCGAGGATCAGCCGCACGCCCCGCTCGTCCCGCAGCACGGTGAACAGGGTGTGCGTGCAGGATCGGCAGCGGATGATCGCCGCCGCCTCGTCGAGCTCGACGACGGTCTCGGCGAACGGCGCGGCCGCCCCGCAGCCGCCGCACACCCCGACGAGTGCCGTGACGTCCGTGCCGAAGACATCCCACAGCATTCCGGCGGCCGCGTTGCCGTCTACCGTGCTCGTCGCGTTCTCCGCCCGCATCATGCACCTCCGAACCGTTCCGTCTTGATCCGCTCGGGTGCGTGCCCGAGCTCGACGAGCGCGTCGGCGACGTGCTCGACGAACCCCGTCGGACCGCACACGTACACGATCGGCTGCCGCTCGGGCGCCCACACCGCGGCGCGCAGCGCGTCGGCGTCGATCCTGCCGACGCTCCCCTGCCAGCCGTCGGGCGCCGTCCGCGTGTAGCGCCACGTGACCGCCACTCCCCCGTCCACGGCGCCGCGTTCCAGCTCATCGCGATATATCGCGTCTCCCGCCGTTCGCACGGAGTAGAGCAGACGGAGGGATGCCGCGGCCCCGGCATCCCTCGCAGCCCTCGCGATCGCCACCAGCGGGACGATCCCCGACCCGCCCGCGATGAGCTGCACCGGCTCCCCTCCCCCGGCCCGCCACACGAAGTAGCCGCCGAGCGGCCCCTTGATCTCCAGCTCGTCGCCGGGCAGCACATCCCGCACGAGATAGGGCGACACCTCGCCGTCGGGAATCTCGTCGACAGCGAGCTCGATCGTGTCGGAAGGCCCGTACGAGCCGAGCGAGTACGACCGCACCGCCTGATAGCCGTCCTCCGCAGTCAAGCGGACATCGACGTGCTGGCCGGCCTCGCTGCCGGGCCAGCCAGGCACCGTGACGCGCAGCACGCGCGCCGACGGCGTGACGTCGGCGACCTCGACCACGCGTGCAGCGCTCCAGCCGCCGACGGTCACCAATATCGCTCCTCGGTCCACGGGTCGCCGTGCATGTTGTACCCGTTCTGCTCCCAGAACCCGGGCTCGTCGTCCTCCATGAGGGTGAGGCCGCGGACCCACTTCGCGCTCTTCCAGAAGTACAGGTGCGGCACGAGGAGCCGCGCCGGCCCGCCGTGCTCGGGGTCGAGCGGCTCGCCGTCGAACTCGTAGGCGATCCACGCCTGGCCGTCGCGCAGCTCGTCGAGCGGGATGTTCGTCGTGTATCCGCCGTAGGAGTGCGCCATCGCGTACGCGGCCTCGGTGTCGACCGTCGCCAGCAGCGTGTCGAGCGAGACGCCTCGCCAGGAGGTGCCGAGCTTCGACCAGCGGGTCACGCAGTGGATGTCGGTGTGCACGTCCTCCGACGGCAGGGCGAGGAACTCGTCCCACGTCCACGACACCTCAGACCCCGCCTCGCTGCGGATGCCGAAGCGCCACGCGTCGGTCTCGATGCGCGGCGTGGGCCCGGCCGACAGCACCGGGAAGTCCTCGGTCAGGTACTGCCCCGGTGGCAGGTGCGGATCACTGTCTCGGCGTCGAGCGCCGAATCCTCTGGAGATGACGGCCATGAACGCTGTTTTACACCCCGCGGCCGGTCGTCGCAGTCATGTTCGACGTGGGGTCTAAGCTTTAGCCGCATTCCATTCAGGAAACTTTCAGAAAGGCACCCCTCATGTCCACCGCATCCGAGGCCGAGAAGTCGGCCGTCAACGGAATCCGCACCGCGCTCGGCATCGGCGGCGTCCTCGCGCTCATCGTCGGCATCCTGATCCTGGTCTGGCCGGGCAAGACCGCAGCGGTCGTCACCGCGATCATCGCGATCTACGCCATCGCCGCGGGTCTCGTGTACGCCGGGCTCGGCATCTTCTCCAAGACCAAGGGCGGGTGGGCGCGCGTCGGCCACATCGTCCTGGGAATCCTGTTCATCATCGCCGGCGTCGTGGCGCTGTTCAACCTCGCCGCCTCGACCGCGTGGCTCGCGCTGTTCATCGGCATCCTCGTCGGCATCATGTGGATCGTCGAGGGCATCGTCGCGCTGTCGACGCTCGGTGACGCGGCGTCGAAGGGCTGGTCGATCTTCTTCGCCATCCTGAGCATCATCGCGGGCATCATCGTGCTGTTCTCGCCGGTCTGGGGCACGATCGTGCTCTGGTGGATCCTGGGCATCTCGCTCATCGTCCTCGGCATCATCAACATCGTTCGCGCCTTCACCTTCAAGGGCGACCTCTGATCCGAGGCTGAACGACAGAAGGCCCCGGGAGCATCCGCTCCCGGGGCCTTCTCGTATCGATCGTCAGCCGCCGACCGGCAGGTGGCGTGCCCACCAGTCCAGCACGGCATCGAAGCGCTCGACGCGGTGCCGCGGCTGGCCCGACCGCGTGAGCTCGTGGTTCTCACCGGGGAACACCAGCATCTCTGCCTCGGTGCCCTGGCGCTTGAGCGCCGAGTAGTACCGGGTCGCCTGCTCCAGCGGGCACCGGAAGTCCAGCTCGGAGTGCATCACCAGCGTCGGGGTCGTCACCTGGCCGACGACGGCCATGGGGCTCTGGCGGGCGATGTCATCCGCCGAGACCCCGACGTACTCGTCGCCGAAGAACGACCCGATGTCGCTCGTGCCCTGGAACGAAACTGGCTCGAGGAAGCCGCGTTCGACGATCGCGCCGGCGAAGCGGTGGTCGTGCGCGATGACCCACGCGGTGAGGTAGCCGCCGTACGAGCCGCCCTGGACGCCCACCCGATCGCCGTCGAGCCGCTCGTCCGCCGCGATCGCGCCCTCGAGGAAGTCGATGACGTCGGCGAAGTCGACGGTGCCCATCTGCTGACGGATGCTGCGACCGTGCGCGGGACCGTACCCGGCGGAGCCGCGCGGGTTCGAGTAGACGACGGCATACCCGGCGTCGACCAGCACCTGCGTCTCGTCGAACAGGTGCACGCCGTAGGTCGCGAACGGCCCGCCGTGGATCTGCAGGATTACGGGGAACGGCCCCTCACCCTCGGGCGTGGCGACCCAGCCGTGGACGGGATAGCCGTCGCGGCCGGTCACGGTGAGCTCGCGCGGGATCGAGATCCCGGATGCCACGGCCTCCGCTCCGAAGCCGGTCAGGGTGCGCGCAGCGCCGCCATCGACGAGCACCAGCTCGCCGAACGAGTCGGGGCGCGCAACGGCGGCGACGACGCGCTCGCCGGCCGCGGCGTGTCCGCCGACCTCGAGGTCGCCGCCCAGCACCTCCGACACGGCGCCGTCGCGTGAGACGCGGAGCAGGCGCACGCGGCCGCGCGTGCCGTCGTGGGCGAGGAAGTCGTCGCCGTCCGCGCTGAGGTGACCTTCGCCGAGGTACACGTCGTCGGCGTCGGTGAGGCGTCGCGGACCGGCGGTCTCCAGCAGCCACAGTCCGACTCCCGGTGCGACGAAGTCGCGGCCGTCGCCGACCTCATGACCGAGCACCGCGACCGCACCGTCGTCGGCGACGGCGATGTCGAACAGCGACAGTCCGGCGTCCACGCCGAGCACTTCGCGCTCGCCCGAGCCGTCGACCGCGATCGCGACGATGCGCGTGCGCAGGTCGCGCACCGCGGACTCGATCTCGTCGGTCGCGGTGAGCAGTTCCCGGCCGTCGGCTGAGAACACCAGTCCGGCGTGCGAGGTCGTGCCTTCGGTGAGCTGCTGCGCCTCGGCGGCCACGACGGTCTTCTTCGGCGGCGGCGCATCGTCGTCGCGAACGGCGGCGGCCGGCTCGTAGAACGGCTCGGCCGCCACGTCCGGGGCGGCGATGACGAAGAGGTGCGAGGGGCGGTCGCCGATGTAGCCCAGGCCGTTGGCGTGCCAGCGGATGCCGGTGATGTGCCGCGGCGACTCGGCCGCGGCATCCAATCCCTCGACGCTGCCGTAGCGGCCCTTCTCGGGGACGCGAGCGAGGAACGCGATCGAGGCGCCGTCCGGCGACCACGCATAGTCCTCGATGCCGAGGACGGCCTCCGTCGCCTGCACCGGTTCGCCGCCGCCGGCGGGGATCACGTGCACCTGCGGCTTGCCCTTCGCGTCGCCGCGGACGAATGCCAGGCGCGTGCCGTCGGGCGACAGCCGCGGCGCGCCGTCGGCGGTGCCCCGCGTGAGTCGGCGAGGCGTGCCCTCGGGCAGGTCGACGCGCCACACCTGGCCGACGCCGCGGTTGGCGGCGATGTCGGGGCGCGACGTCGCGAACACGGCGAACGACCCGTCCCGGGCGATGTCGGGGCGCGAGACCGAGACCAGCGTCTCGATGTCAGTGGCGCGCATCGGTCACTCCACTCCGAACGACGACACGTCGCCGATGAGGCGCGTGTTGTCGGCCGGGACCGGCTCGTGCGCGGCTGCGGCCACCTCGGCGGCGAACTCCGACACGTTGTAGAGCTTGCCCGCGTCCTCGCGGCGTGCCGCGATGGCGCCCGGGTTGGCGCGCTCGAGGAGCGTCGCCGTGATGGTGCCCTCGATCATGTCGCCCGACACGACGACGAACTCGACCCCGCGGTCGGTGAGCGCCGGGATGCGCTCGCGCAGGGCGTCCTCGCCGGCGCGCTTGGACAGCGCGACCGGCTCGTACTCGGGCATCGTCGGGGTGGTGCGGATGAAGTGGGCCTGGTGGCTCGTCACGAACACCACGCGCGAGCCCTCGCCGAGGAGCGGCAGCGCCGTCTCGAGCACGTTCACCTGAGCGTCGCGGTTGAGCTTGAGGGCGTAATCCTCGGCCATGCCGGACTCCATGCCGCCCGAGGCGTTCAGCACCAGGATGTCGAGCCCGCCGAACGCCCGCTGCACCTCGTCGAACATCGCCTGGACGGATGCCTCGTCGGTGAGGTCCGCGCCCACGACAAGGGTCTGCACGCCGAGCTCGCGCAGCTCGCGCGCGAGCTTCTCGGCGCGCGGGGCCTTGTTGCGGTAGTTGATGACGACGTTCGCGCCGGCCTCGGCGAGGTAGCGCGCGGTGTCGGCGCCGATGCCTCGTGACGAGCCGGTGACGAGGGCGGTCTTGCCGCTCAGCGAACCAGCAGGAATCGGGGTGGAAGTCTCAGTCACGCAACGACCCTACCTGCTAGGTTCGAGGCAAGAGGAGGCGCACCGTGGAGCTCATCCAGACCATCGAGCAATGGGCGTGGATCGGCTGGCTCGTCCTGATCCTCGTCTTCCTCGTCATCGAGATGCTCACGCTCGATTTCACGTTCCTGATGCTGTCGATCGGCGGGCTCGCCGGACTCGGCGCAGACCTGCTCGGCGCCCCGATCTGGCTGCAGGTGATCATCGCCGCTGCGGCCGGCGCCCTACTGATCCTGTTCCTTCGGCCGCCGCTGCTGCGGCGCCTTCGACGGGGCGAGGATCCCACACCGTCGAACGTGGATCGGCTCATCGGCCTCACCGGCACGGTCGTCTCGACCGTGGGGGCCCACAGCGGGCAGGTCAAGCTCGTCAACGGAGATGTGTGGACGGCCCGCGCGGAGCGCGGCGACCTCGAACCCGGCACCCGCATCCTGGTCAGCCGCATCGACGGTGCCACCGCGATCGTGCGCACCCCCGAATCGCTCAACCCCGCTGAGGAGCCCCACCTGTGAACGACTCCATCATCCCCACCGCGATCGGGTGGATCCTCGCGATCGCGGTCTTCATCTTCGTGCTGGTCGTCATCTTCCGGTCGATCCGCATCATCCCGCAGGCGAGCGCCGGGATCGTGGAGCGCCTCGGCCGCTATCACAAGACCCTCTCCCCCGGACTGAACCTCCTGGTGCCGTTCATCGACCGGCTCCGCCCGCTGATCGACATGCGCGAACAGGTGGTCTCCTTCCCGCCGCAGCCCGTGATCACCGAAGACAACCTCGTCGTGTCGATCGACACCGTCGTCTACTTCCAGGTGACCGACGCGCGCGCAGCGACGTATGAGATCGCGAACTATCTCGGCGCCGTCGAACAGCTCACCACCACCACGCTCCGCAACGTGGTCGGCGGCCTGAACCTCGAAGAGGCTCTCACCAGCCGCGACAACATCAACGGGCAGCTGCGCGTCGTGCTCGACGAGGCGACCGGCAAGTGGGGCATCCGCGTGGGTCGCGTCGAGCTCAAGGCGATCGACCCGCCCCTGTCGATCCAGGACTCGATGGAGAAGCAGATGCGCGCCGAGCGCGACCGCCGCGCCGCGATCCTGACGGCCGAGGGCTCGAAGCAGTCGCAGATCCTCGAGGCCGAGGGCCGCCGGCAGGCCGAGATCCTCCGGGCCGAGGGCGACAAGCAGGCGGCCGTGCTGCGCGCTCAGGGCGAGGCCGAGGCCATCCAGACCGTCTTCGACGCCATCCACTCGGGCAACCCCGACGACAAGCTGCTCGCGTACCAGTACCTGCAGACGCTCCCGAAGATCGCCGACAGCGCATCGAGCAAGCTCTGGATCATCCCGAGCGAGTTCACGGAGGCGCTCAAGGGTCTGTCCGGCTCGTTCGCAGGGGTGATGGCGGATGCCGCCGGCAAGGGCCGCGCGTCTGGCACAGGCGCTTCGGCGTCCGCGGGCGCCGTGACCCGGAGCACCGACCCCGCGTCGTGATCCAGCCGCTGTGACCCATCCCTGGTTCGCCGGTGAGGCGAGACCGCGCGTCCTCGCGCACCGCGGTCTGGTGACGCCCGAGGCGGCGGCGAGCGGCATCGTCGAGAACTCGTTCGCGGCGGTCGCCGCCGCGCACTCGGCGGGCGCCACGTACGTCGAGTCGGACTGCCACCTCACCGCCGACGGAACGGTCGTGCTGTTCCACGACGAGGACCTGTCGCGCGTGACCGGCGATCCCCGCCGGATCGCCGAGGTCACCGTCTCCGAGCTCGAGAGGCTCATGGCCGACCGCGGCGGGCTGATCACCCTCGCCCAGGCGCTCGACGCCTTCCCGACGGTGCGATTCAACCTCGACGTGAAGGCGAGGGATGCCGCCACCGCCGTCGGGACGACCGTCGCACCGTTCGGCGCCCGCGTCCTCGTCGCCAGCTTCTCGGACGATCGGAGGCGCGCGGCCCTGGCGGCCGCAGCGGCGGCGGGCCGCGGCATCCCTCCCGCGACGTCGGCCGGGTCGGGGACGATCGCGCGGCTTCTCGCGGCGCTGTCGATCCGGTCGGATCGGCTCGTGGCGCCTGCGCTGCGCGGTGTCGACGCGCTCCAGCTGCCTGAGCGTCAGGGGCGGATCCGGATCGTGACGCCGCGGCTCCTCGCCGCCGCGCACCGTCACGATGTCGAGGTCCATGTGTGGACCGTGAACGATCCCGCCGACATGCGCCGGCTGGTCGCGCTGGGCGTCGACGGCATCGTCACCGATCGGGCCGACATCGCCCTCGAGGTGCTCCTTTAGCACACGGGGATGGCGGGCGTCCTTCCCCGCTGTGCATCCACTGTGAAAGGTCGTTGAACGGGCCCGCTTCGGATGATCCGCTCAGGTCACTTCGTTATACCTGTACAGCGACGAGAGGACCACAAAATGGCAGACCGCAGCCTGCGCGGCATCCGACTCGGCGCCCAGAGCCTACAGAGCGAAGAGGGCGTCGTTTTCCATGAGCGTGCACAGCACATCTACACGTGTTCGACGTGCGGACGCGACACGACCCTGACTTTCGCGGCTGACGCCGAGGTCCCCCCGGCCTGGGAGTGCCGCACGTGTGGCGCCGAGGCGCTCCTGCGCGTCGGCGAGGGCACGGCGACGGTCGACCACTCGGGCGACAAGACGCCCCGCAGCCACTGGGACATGCTCCTGGAGCGCCGCACCATCCCCGAGCTCGAAGAGCTCCTCGAAGAGCGCCTCGCCTATCTGCGTGCGCGCCGCGGCGGAGAAGACGCCGCGAAGCTCAGCGCCTGACGCTCAGTCGATACCTGCGACGCCGGTCCCTTCGGGGGCCGGCGATTTCGCGTTGCGCCGGCGCCCCAGGACGCCGACCGTCAGCAGCGCGGCGACAGCGCCCCACACCAGCAGCAGCTGGATGCCGGCGCCGGCGAACACCGCGGGCGTGAGCCCGGTGCGCAGCGGCACGTCCTCGAGCATGTGTCCTGCCGTGTCGGCGGGGATGCCCGCGATCTCGGACCCGTCCGGAGCGATGATCTGACTTGTGCCGACCGTGGAGATGTTGACCACCGAGCGCCCGGTCTCGACCGCCCGCATGCGTGCGAACGCGAGCTGCTGCAGGTTCTCGTCGGTGCCGCGGAAGTCGGCGTTGTTCGTCTGGAACATGAAGACCTCGGCGCCGTCCTTCGCACCGTCCCACACCACGTCGTCGTAGATCACGTCGAAGCAGATCGCGAGACCGACGCCCACGCCGTCGACATCGAAGTACGGCCGCGCGCCGCCGGGCGTGTACTCGCGCTGGATCAGATCGATGAGGTCCGGCGCGAACAGCCGGTAGAACCCGCGATCGGGCACCCACTCCCCGAACGGGACGGGATGCCGCTTGTCGTACACGTCGACCGGGTTGTCGGCATCCTGCTCCCACAGCAGCGACGAGTTGAAGTACTCATCGCCGCGCTGCGTCACCGCCGCGACGACGAGCGGGGCGTCCATGCGAGCGGCCAGTTCGTCGAGGGTCCGCGCGGTGCTCTCGTTCATCGTCGGGTCGGAGTCCACGCCGCCCTCGGGCCACAGCAGCACGTCGACGTCCTCGCCGAACAGCGGGGCGGTCGCCGACAGCTGCGCGTTGAGCACATCGTTGCGGCTGCGCTCGTCGAAGTACCCGGCAGGGCCGTTGCCCTGGACGGCGGCGACGCGCATGGTGCCGGCATCCGTGGTCGGGAACTGCGGCAGGGCGAACAGCAGGACGATGAGCAGGACTGCGGGCAGCGGCGTGCGGAGGTCACGGAACCGGCCGAGGCGCACCCACTCGACGGCGGACGCGCACAGCATGACGATGAAGAACGACAGGCCCGCGACGCCGACCCAGGATGCGACGCTCGCGAGCGGGCTGTCGGCCTGCGTGATGCCCACCCGCCCCCACGGGAACCCGCCGTACGGCCACGTGCCCAGCAGCTGCTCCCGCAGCACCCACAGCGCCGCGACGAGCGCGGGAAGCGCCACCAGGCGCGCCCAGGCGCCGTTGCGCACGCGCGGCAGCCAGCGGTACGCCAGCGCGATGGGCACGGCGGCCACGGCCGTCAGCGCCGCCTCGAGGATCGACAGCGCGAGCCACGGCACCGGCCCGAGGTAGCGCGCCGTGAACGACACGTTCACGAGGAAGAACGCCAGGCCGAACACGAGGCCCACGAGCACCGCGCCCCACGCGCGACGCCCGATGAGGCTCACGAGCGTCAGCGGGATCGCGACGAACACCATGGGCCACCATGCCAGGGCAGGGAACGCCGTGGTCAGCGCCAGTCCGCCCGCTGCCGCCGCGATGACCGCGGCCCAGAGGGGAAGGAGCGGGCGCTCAAGAGCGGGGCGAGGCGGCGCGTCGGGCACGGCTTCCAGCCTAGGCGAGCCGCCTAGACGCCCGAGTACGCCACGATGCCGCGCCGCACCGCGTCGAGCGCCTTGCGCGCGGTCCCGGCGATCGGCTGATCCGCCACGATCGACAGCTGATCGAGCAGATCGATCGTCTGCTTCGACCAGCGCACGAAGTCCCCGGCCGCCATATCGGCCTCGACGAGCACGCGGTCGAGCGTCCCGCCCCGCGCCCACGAGTGCATGGCGCCGGAGAGACCGGCCGCGACCGGCTCGGAGCCGGGCAGCCGGTGTTCGCGCTCCAGGTCGTCGAGCTCCTGCCACAGGGTGAGTGTCGCGTCGAACGCGGTGCGGAACGCGCCTCGCGGAAGCCCGCGCTCCCCCGGGCCGCCGTCGTCCCGCCTC
Source organism: Microbacterium sp. NPDC058389 (assembly GCF_042722305.1). Classification (NCBI taxonomy): domain Bacteria; kingdom Bacillati; phylum Actinomycetota; class Actinomycetes; order Micrococcales; family Microbacteriaceae; genus Microbacterium; species Microbacterium sp. NPDC058389. The sequence continues at coordinate 9,051 of NZ_JBHXJQ010000019.1, read as the reverse complement.
GGTTCGTATACCAGCGCGCACGCGAGAGCGGCCAGCGAGGCGGCATCCAGGTCCTTCCAGATGCCGCGACGCAGCGACTCGGCGACGAGCAGGTCCCGTTCGCCGTAGATGCGGCGCATGGTGCGCCCGGCCGGGGTCAGCGCAGTCGCGCCGTCGTCCGACACCGCCACGTATTCCAGGGCGGCGAGCACGTCGACGACGCGGTCGAAGATGCGGGCGACGGTGCCGGTGCGGGTCTCGATCTGGCGCCGCAGCTTGTCGACGTCGCGCTTCATTCGCCAGTAGCGCTCGGCCCACCGGGCGTGGTGCTCGCGGTCGGGGCAGGAGTGGCAGGGGTGGCGCTGCATCTGCTTGCGCAGGCTCGCGATGTGCCGCTGCCGCTCATCCCGCGTGCGGCGCGACGCGTTGGCGTCCTTGCGGTTCGTCTTCTCGAGGTCGCTCAGCTCGCGGCGGATGCGGGAGTACTCCGCGAAGTCGCCCCGGTCGCATGTCATCGCCTTGGCGTAACCAGCGAGCGACTCCTCGAGCTCGCGCACCTGCCGCGCGATGCCGACGACCGCTCGGTCGGCCTGGAACTGCGCGAACGAGGACTCCAGGATCTCGCGCGCCTTCGCGCGACCGAACTGGTCGATGAGGTTGACGGCCATGTTGTACGTCGGCCGGAAGCTGGAGTTGAGCGGATACGTGCGGCGCGACGCCAGTGCGGCGACCGCCTGCGGATCGAGCCCCTCGGTCCACTGGATGACCGCGTGTCCTTCGACGTCGATGCCCCGCCGCCCCGCCCGCCCGGTGAGCTGCGTGTACTCCCCCGATGTGATGGCGACGCGGGCTTCGCCGTTGAACTTCTCGAGCTTCTCGAGGACGACGGTGCGCGCGGGCATGTTGATGCCGAGCGCGAGCGTCTCGGTGGCGAACACGACCTTCACGAGCTTGCGCTGGAACAGCTCCTCGACGACCTCTTTGAATGCCGGCAGCAGGCCCGCGTGGTGCGAAGCCACACCGCGTTCGAGGTTGTCGCGCCACTCCCAGAAGCCGAGAACCGCGAGGTCCTCCTCGAGCAGCGTCCGCGTACGCTCCTCGACGACCTGACGGATCTCCTGCCGTTCCTCGGGCGACGTGAGCCGCACTCCGGCGCGTCGCACCTGCTGCACGGCGGCGTCGCACCCGACGCGACTGAAGATGAAGAAGATCGCCGGCAGCAGGTTCGCCCGTGACAGCAGCTCGACGACATCGGGCCGGTCCATCCGCTCGATGCGCTGGACGTTGGCAGAGCGGACCGGCCGTTTCATACCGCGGTTCGGACGTCGACGGGGCGCCTCGTACCCGCCGTGCCGCGCACTGTTGGCGGACTGCACACGGCGGTTGTTCTCGAAGTTGGAGCCCTTGAACGAGCGGATGCGCATGAGCTCCTGGTTGACCTGCGCGGTGGCAATGCCTGCGCGGTCGTCGAAGAGCGGCAGCAGATCGCCGCGCACGAGGACGTGCTGCTCCAGCGGCACCGGACGCGTCTCCGACACGATGACCTCGGTGTCTCCGCGGACGGTGTCGAGCCAGTCGCCGAACTCCTCGGCGTTCGACACGGTCGCCGACAGCGACACGAGCCGCACGCTGGGCGCGAGGTGGATGATGACCTCTTCCCACACCGCGCCGCGGAACCGGTCGGCGAGATAGTGCACCTCGTCCATGACGACGTATCGCAGCCCGCGCAGCGCCGGCGAATCGGCGTACAGCATGTTGCGCAGCACCTCGGTCGTCATGACGACCACGCGGGCGTTGCCGTTGATGTTGGTGTCGCCGGTGAGCAAGCCCACCTCGTCGACGCCGTACACCTCCTGCAGTTCGCGGAACTTCTGGTTCGACAGCGCCTTCATCGGCGTCGTGTAGAAGGCCTTGTCACCCGGCTCTCGCATCGCGAGGTGCACGGCGAACTCGCCCACGATGGTCTTGCCGGCCCCCGTCGGTGCGGCGACCAGGACACTGCGGCCCTCTTCGAGGGCGCGGCATCCCTCCAGCTGGAACGGGTCGAGATCGAACGGCTGGGATGCCGCGAACGCAGCCGTCAGCGGATGTGTGCGGCCGCGGCGCGCCGAATCGCTCGCGCGCGCGTAGCGCTCGGCGGGGGCGGGATCGCTCACGAGACCTCGGGCGGCAGGAGTTTGGCGTTGCGCTTCGCCTTACGGCGGTCGAACAGCATCGACAGCCCCACTGCGGCGAAGTACAGCACGCACAGGATGCCGGCCAGCAGCAGCATCGACGTGACATCGGCCGCAGGGGTCGCCGCCGCGGCGAACACCGTGATGACGATGATCGCGACACGCCACCCCTTGAGGATGCCGCGCCCGGACACCACACCGGCGAGGTTCAGCGCCACGAGGAACACGGGCGTGACGAACGACACCCCGATCACCAGCAGCAGCTTGAAGACGAAGTCGTAGTAGGTCGCGTAGTCGTAGAACTGCGCGATGCCCTGCCCGTTCGGCACGAAGTTGGCCATGAGCACCACCATGTGCGGCATGATCAGCCAGCCGACGTAGAGTCCCGCGCAGAACAGCGGGATGGCGGCGGCGAGGAAGCCGACCGTGTAGCGGACCTCCTTGCGCGTGAGGCCGGGCATGATGAACGCCCAGATCTGCCACAGCCACACCGGCGCCGAGATCAGCAGGCCGATCGCGAACGCGATGCGCATGTGCAGATCGAAGCCGCTGGAGACGGTCGTGAAGTTGAGCGCCGTGTACTCCCGGCCGGCTTCGCTGGCGATCTGCTCGATCGGCTGCGACAACAGATCGATGACCGTGCCGCTGATGATGAACGCCACGATCATGCCGACGATCAGTCCGGCGGCGGCGATGAAGAGGCGCTTGCGCAGCTCGAGCAGGTGCTCCCTGAGCGACATGCGCGTATCGCGCCGAGGCTGCTCAGGCTCCTCGATGCGCGGTGGTTCCGTGGTGACCACGGCAGGTCAGGAGGACGTGTCTGAGGTGCTGCTCGAGCTCGCGGGGGCGTCTGCTGCGGGGGTCTCGGGCGCGGCGTTGTCGACCTTGGCGGCCTTCGCGGTCGCGTCGTCGTCCTTCATCGCCTTCATCTCGCCCCGGAAGACCCGGGCGGACTGACCGACGCTCTTGGCGAGTGCCGGGAGCTTGGCGGCCCCGAACAGGAGCAGGATCACCGCGAGGATGATCAGAAGATGCGGCCATCCGAATGCGCCCATGCGGAATCTCCTTGTCGGTGCGGCTGTGGGTCCAGTGTAACCCGCTGGGAACCGGTGCGAACCGCTTTCAGCGGTACTGTGCGAGTCCGGCCTCGGCCCATTCGGCGACCGCGCGTCGCGCGGCGGGGGGCTCGAGCACCTCGACGACGCTGCTGCGGCGCGCCGCCAGGCGGCGCAGGCTCAGCTCGTCGGCGACGCGCATGGTCGCCACCGTCATGCCGTCGGCCGTGTCGAGCACAGCGCGGTCGAGGTAGTCGCCCAGCAGCGGAGCGGCGGCCTCGGGGAACCGCACGCGTGCGACCACCTCGCCGGCGTCCGTGTCGAACCACGCCGGTGCGGGCTCTTCCGCGTGCGTGCTGCGGATGCCGGTCAGCTCGAGGTCGCTCACCCGGTCCAGGTGGAACGTGCGCATCGCCTCGCGCAGGTGGCACCAGCCCTGCAGGTACCACTGGCCGCTCGCGATGTGCACCTTCACCGGATCGACGGTACGGGTCGTGGGGGCGGCATCCGGAGCCTTGTACGTGAACGAGACGGCCACGTGGCGGCGCAGCGCATCGGCGACCAGGTCGCGTACCGCGTCGACGGGCTCGGGAGCCAGGATGACCTCCGCCGGCGTGGCCGACGCGCCGCGCGCGAGCTTGGCGAGCAGGCCGGCGTACAGTTCGGTGTCGCCGACTCCCGGGATCGACCGCGCCAGCTGCAGCCCCGCGAGCAGTGCGGCCGCCTCGCGCGCCGTGAGCTTGGGTGCCCGCTCCAGGCCGACGGCGTTCGTGATGACGATGAGGTCCCGCTCGTCGAGCAGGTCCCAGTCGATGTCGAACAGATCGTTGGCCATCTGCCAGTACCCGCGATCGCCGGGCAGGCCGATGACGGTGAGCTTCTCGACCATCGATCGCATCTGCGCCGGCGTCACGTCGAACTCCGCTGCGGCCTCGACCAGCGAGACCTCGCCCTTGCCGATCAGGTACGGCACGAGCTGGAGCATGAGGGCGGCGCGATCGGTCGCCACCAGCGGGCGAGGACTCATGCGACACCTCCGTGAGCCTCGCGGGTGGCCGCGAGGCGGTCGATCACCCGGTCGCGCAGATCCGCCGGCGCGACGACACGCACTTCAGGCCCGTACGAGGCGAGCTCGTCCGCGAAGATGTGCACGTCGACGTACGGCACGCGGATGCCCTGCTCGGCGGGTGTCGCCCGGCGCGCGAGGCGCAATGCGGCCTCGGTGCCGGGATTCACCTCGAGCAGCGCGCTGTTGCGGGCGGCGACGGCTTCGAGACCCGCGAGCGCGCGTTCGCCGGCACCTTCGCGCAGCGCCGGGTCGAACGACCCGCGAGCCTGCACGACCGGGCCGACGACGCGCGACAGCAGGAACGTGCGGTCGGCGTGCACGTCGAGGTCGATGCCGAACACGTGCCAGCGCGCCTCGTACTCGACGAGGGCCAGCGGCTGGATGCGCCGGACGCGCGGTGCGCTCTCGCCCGGCTTGAGGTACGGGAAGGTCACCACTCTGGTGGCGTCGATCGCCTGATGCAGCGCGGGGAATGCGGGGTCGCGCGGGTTCAGCTGCGGCGAGAAGCCGATGATGGGCTCGTCGACGAGGTCGCCGAGCGCACGGATCTTGCGCAGGCCGCTGCGCGCATCGTCCGACATGGAGCTCTCGCTCCACACTCCCCCGGCCAGGTTCAGCAGGGCCAGCTCCGCGGGAGTGAAGTCGATGTCTTCGGGCAGCTCGTACTCCGCGCTCGGCACGCGGTACCGGGCTTCGCGGAGATCGTCGGGGTCGGCCCAGTCGCCGATCGTCTCGATCGGCACGCCGAGCCCGCGCAGCGACTCCTTGTCGCGCTCGAACATCTTCTCGAGCGCGTCCTTGGACGCGCCCGCCTCGCTCTGCTCGCGGTAGCCCGCGACGGACGTCAGGATCGTGTCCTTGGTCAGGCCTTGATCGGTCGCGATGAGGGCCACCACGAGGTTGAGCAGACGCTCCTCGGGCGGGATCTTCGCGGCGGCGGTGGCAGGCACCCGCCTATCCTATGGCCGGGCCGGAGCCCGGTCTCGGACGCGCCGGATCAGCCTTGGTCGGATGCCGGCGCCTCGGCGTCGAGACCGAGGATGTCGATCACGAACACCAGCGTCGAGTTCGCAGGGATCGACGCCTTCTCCTCGTCGCCGTAACCCTGGCTGGGCGGGATCACGACCATCACCTGCGAGCCGACGGTCTGACCTTCGAGCGCCTTCGCGAATCCGGGCACGACGCCGTCGAGCGTCACGGAGGCGCCTGAGCCGTCCCACGTGGTGTCGAAGGCCTCGTCGGCGCCCCACACGACGCCGGTGTAGTGCACGCGCACGGGCTGGTCGCCGGTGACCTTCTCGCCGTCGCCCTTGATGAGCGTCTGGATCACGAGATCCTTCGGCGCGGGCGTGCCGCTCGGGATCGTGATGCCGGGGCGGCCGCCCGGGGCGCGGACGACGCTGGGCAGGCCGAAGCCGCTGTTGAACTGCAGCGCGCCGGTGGCGGACGCCAGGTACACCTTGTGGACGTCCAGAACTGCGACGACCGAGTCGTCGGCGGCGAGCTGGAAGCTCGACGCGACGTCGGCCCCGAGGTCGTCGGGCGAGAGGGCGACCGCCACGCGGGAGCCGGCCGTCGCGCACTCGAGCGCCGTCTCGAAGCCCGGGAAGTTGGTCGCCCACTGCGACGGAGAGGTCACGCGGGACAAGTCGCCGTCATACGCGGTGGCGACGATCGGGTCGCCCGTCGCGCCGCTGAACAGCGACACGTCCATCACCATCAGCTGGTCGTCCGAGGTGATCGCCGTGCCGTCACCGGTCACCACGTCCTCGTACCCGAGGTGCGATGCGTGCAGCGGCGTGTACACGTCGACCTTCGGCTCGCTGTCGGTGTCGCCCGTGACGTCGATGAGCTTCATCACGTCGGGGTTGGCCACCGGGGTCCGCGAGCAGTCTGCGGACGAGGAGCTCGAAAGCGAGCATCCGGTGAGGCCGACGGTCACCAGGCCCAGGACGACGAGGGCAACGGGGATCTTGCGCACCGGAACAGTCTAGGCGGTGCGCCCGGCGTCTTCCGTGCCGCCCTCCTCATGCGTCGCGCTCTCACCCTGCGCACCCGCCGCGGCGAGGCGCGCGCCCTCGGCGGCGCGCTCGGCCTCCCGCACGCGCTTGCGGAGGTTCTTGTCGGTGATCTGACGGTCGCCGACGGCGCCGGGGGTCCACAGCTCCACGTCCTCGTCGCCGTAGCTCGACTTCGACGCGCGGCGCTTGACCTCGGGCGGCACGGCACCGGGAGCGAGCCGGCGCGCCCACACGAGGAAGCCGGTGTGCGCCACCATGCGGTGGTCGGGCCGCACCGCGAGGCCCTCGACATGCCAGCCGCGCACCATCGTCTCGTTCGCGTCGGGCTCGGTGAACAGGCCGGTGGCACGGATGTATTCCGCGACGCGGCTCAGCTGCGTCGCGGTCGCGACGTAGCAGACCACGACGCCGCCGGGGGTGAGCGCGTCGGCCACGACGTCGATGCACTCCCAGGGCGCCAGCATGTCGAGCACGACGCGGTCCACGGACGCCTCGGCGACCGCCTGCGGGAGCTCCGTGGCGAGATCGCCCACCACGACGTCCCAGTTGGCAGGTGTGGCGCCGGTGAACGTCTCGACGTTGGCCTTCGCCACCGCGGCGAAGTCGTCACGGCGCTCGAACGACACCAGCCGCCCCTCGGGGCCGATCGCGCGCAGCAGCCACAGCGACAGCGCGCCGGATCCGACGCCGGCCTCGACGACCGTCGCCCCGGGGAAGATGTCGGCTTCGGCGAGGATCTGCGCGGCATCCTTCGGGTACACGATCGCCGCGCCGCGGGGCATCGACATGACGAAGTCGCGCAGCAGCGGTCGCAGCGCCAGATACTCGTGGCCGCCGCTGTTGGCGACGACGGAGCCGTCGGGCTGGCCGACGAGCTGCTCATGCTTGAGCACGCCGTGATGCGTGTGCAGCTCGCCGCCTTCACGGAGCGTGATCGTGTGCAGGCGGGCCTTGGGCCCGGTGAGCTGCACGCGGTCGCCGAGACGGAACGGGCCGCTCGGTCGGGTGGTCTCGTCGGTCATCGCGCGTTCTCCTCGGCGGTGGCGGTGTCACTCGCGCGCACACGGGCGCGGTGGGTCTGGTGGAAGACGGCGACGTCGTCGGCCGTACGGCCGTCCAGCGTCTCCCAGAGCGTGTGGGCGCCGGCCCCGGTGAGCGACACCATGAGCGGCACGCCGATCACCGACGCGCCCGAGGCGACGGCCGAGCGCAGCCCGTTGGGCGAGTCCTCGATCGCCACCGTCTCTTCGGGAGCGACCCCGAGCAGTTCGCACGCCTGCAGGTACGGGTCCGGGAACGGCTTCGGGCGGGTCGCGTCGTCGCCGGCGATGATGACGTCGAACGCCTCGAAGTCGATGAGGTCGACGACCGTCTGCGCCATGCGCCGCATCGACATCGTCACCAGCCCGGTCTTGACGCCGGCGGCGCGCAGGCTCGCGAGCAGCTCCCGTGCGCCGGGACGGAACGGGATGCCGGTCTCCGAGAGCTGGCGCATGACCTCCGAGGTGAGGTGGTCGATGATCGCGTCGGTGCTCATCCGCACCCCGGCGTCCTGCAGGATGCGGGCCGAGTCCTCCAGCCCCATCCCCACCAGGCCGAGTGCCTGCTCGTGCGACCAGGAGCCGCCGAAGCTCTCGATGAGAGGGGTCTCCGCGGCCATCCAGTAAGGCTCGGTGTCGACGAGGGTTCCGTCCATGTCCCACAGGACGGCGGCGAGACGAGGTGCATTCACCGTCCAATCCTACCCAGGGGGTCTCCGACCCTCCGGGGGACGAGAGGCCTATCCTGGAGTGAACCCGCAGCCGCTGCGGGTGAAGGGGGTCTCGTGGACGGACTGGGTCGCCGGGTGCTCGTCGCCGCGTTCGACGGGTGGAACGATGCGGGCGAAGCCGCGTCGTCCGCCATCGCTCAACTGCGGGACGGCGGCTCGTACGAGAGCGTGTTCTCGGTCGACCCCGAGCTGTACTTCGACTACCAGTACACGCGTCCGAGCGTCGAGATCGACGGCGAGGGCCGTCGCTCCCTGCGCTGGCCGGAGGCCACGCTGCTGCGTCCCACCCACGCGACGCGCGGAACCCAGCTCTGGCTGCTGACCGGCGTGGAGCCGGCACGCGCCTGGCAGGCGTTCTCGACCGAGCTCATCGACGTCGCGCTCCGCGAGGACATCACGGGCATGGTCGCGATCGGTTCGATGATGTCCGACGTCCCGCACACCCGGCCCATCTCGGTGTTCGCGGGCAGCGACAACGAGGTGCTCCGCGGCACGCTCGAGCTCGAGCGCAGCACTTACGAGGGCCCCGTCGGCATCCTGAGCGTGCTGGGCGACGCCGCAGAGCGGGCCGGCATCCCGACCGCGAGCCTGTGGGCCAGCGTCCCCCACTACGTCGCGGGCCACACGCCGTCGCCCAAGGCGACGCTCGCTCTCCTCGACAAGCTCGAAGACCTCACCGGTGCACCCGTGCCGCGCGGCGACCTCGCGACCGAGGCGGCGACGTGGGAGGCGACGATCGACGCCGCCGCGGCCGACGACGAGGAGATGACGGAGTACATCCACCAGCTCGAGCGCACGCGCGACACGTGGGACTCCCCCGAGGCCTCCGGCGATGCCATCGCCCAGGAGTTCGAGCGTTACCTGCGCCGCACCGACGGGCGTCCGGGCGACGGGCCGCAGAAGCCGGGTCGCGACGACCCGCGCTCCCCCGGCCGCTGATCGGATCCGGAAGGGACCGAGCCCCGTCGAAGCGTGCTTCGAC
>NZ_JBHXJQ010000018.1:16714-92448 GCF_042722305.1 Microbacterium sp. NPDC058389 | reverse complement strand
CCCCGGCATCCACCCCCTCCTCCGTGTGCGGGGTCGGGCGTCAGCCGCCGAGGTACGCCCGGTGCAGCAGCTGCGGCTCGTCGCGCAGGTGGGCGGCGTCGCCCTGGAAGGTGACGTGGCCGCTCGCGACGACGATCGCCTCGCGCGCCAGGCCGAGTGCCAGCCCCGTGAACTGCTCCACGAGCAGCACGCCGACGCCGGACTCGGCGAGCGTCCCGACGATCGGGAAGAGGCGCGTGAACACGACCGGCGCAAGCCCGAGCGACATCTCGTCGATGAGCAGGAACCGGGGCTTCGCGGCGAACGCGCGCGCGAGCACCACCATCTGCTGTTCGCCGCCCGACAGCAGGGCGGCGGGGGAGTCGATCCGCTTCTCGAGCTCGGGGAAGTGGGCGAGCGCCGCGTCGATCTCGGCGGGCGTGCGCGCGGTCAGCGACAGGTTCTCGCGCACGGTGAGCGAGGGGAACACGGCGCGTCCCTGCTCGATGTGCACGATGCCGCGGCGCGCACGCGCGACGCGCGACAGCCTGTCGATGCTCTCGCCGCCCAGGCGGATGGTGCCGCCCGAGTGCGGGGTCACGCCCGAGATCGCCGCGATGAGGCTCGTCTTGCCGGCGCCGTTGGGGCCGACCAGGGCGAGCACCTCGCCGGGGCGCACCACGAGTGAGACGTGCGAGATCACCGGGCCGGCGCCGCGGCTCACGGTCACGTCGTCGAGCTCGAGCAGATCCTCGGTCATTGCAGCAGCTCCGTCTCGCCCATGTAGGCCTTGATCACGGCAGGGTCGTCGAGCACGTCGGTCTGGGGTCCCGACGCCAGCACGCGCCCGAAGTCGAGCACCGTCAGCCGGGGGCAGACGGAGCGCACGAGGTCGAGGTCGTGCTCGATGATCACGAGCGAGATGCCGAACCGTGCCGGCAGGTCGCGCAGCCGCACCGCGAGGGCGAGGTGCTCCTCGTGCGACAGGCCCGCGGCGGGCTCGTCGAGGATCAGCAGGCGCGGCTTGGCGAGCACGTTCGCGGCGACCTCGACGAGGCGACGGGTGCCGACGTCGACGCTCGACAGCCGCGAGCGGGCCGGCGGGCAGCCGAAGTAGGCCAGCGTGCGCTCGATCTCGTCGCGGTCGAGCCGGCGCCGCGCCACGAAGCGCACGTACGCCTCGACGGTGAGCGACGGCGGCACGCGATCCTGCTGATACGTGCGGCGCAGGCCCTGGCGTGCGCGCTGTGTGGGCGACAGGCCCGCGAGGTCCGCGCCGTCCAGGAGCACGCGGCCGCCGTGGCGCGGGAGGAACCCGCTGATCGCGTCGACGAACGTCGACTTGCCGGCGCCGTTCGGGCCGATGAGTCCCATGATCGTGCCGGCGGGCACCTCGAACGACACGTCGTCGAGGGCCTTCAGCGCGCCGAACTCGACCGTCAGCCCTTCCACGACGAGCACCGGCGCGTTCGCGTCCGCCACAGGGTCGATGGCCGCGACCGTGGTGGTGGAGATCTCGGCGCCGTCGAGAGGGGCGCCGGAGGACGTGGATGCCGGGCCCCCGGCATCCGGTTCCGCCTCGGCGCGTGCCGCCAGGCGCTTGTCTGCCCGGCGGTAGAAGAGGTTGCGGATGCCCTGGCCGAGGTTGGTGCCGCTGGTGAGCGCCTGCACACCCAGTGCGCCGAAGATGACGAAGCCCCAGTCGAGCTTGATGCCCCACTGCTTCAGCAGCTCGGGGACGAGCACCCACAGGATGCCGCCGAAGATGGCCATGTCGATGAGGTAGGCGCCAGACATGACGGCGAGCACGTACAGTGCCAGCGATTGCAGGGGTGTGAAGCTCGACGCGAACGGCAGCTGCACCTGACCGGCGATGAGGCCGCCCGAGATGCCGCCGAGCGCGGCGCTGATCGCGAACGCGGTGAGCTTGGCCCCGGGCACGCTCTGGCCGGCCGACGCGGTGCCGCGCTCGGAGAAGGCCACCGACTTCCAGCTGGAGCCCCATCGGCCCCGCTGCAGGAAGAACACCGCGAGTCCGCAGGCGGCGAGGACGATGACGCTGAAGAAGAAGTACGAGCGGTCGTCGGCGAAGAGGTCGGGGCGCTGCACGGCGGTGCCGTCGGCGGAGCCCGGGAACTGGATCTGCACGAGCGTCACGTCGGCCGCGGCGGCGAACCCCAGGGTCACGACGGCGAGGTTCACGCCGCGCAGGCGCAGCGCGGGCAGGCCCACCAGGATCCCGACGATCCCCGCGCCGATGCCGCCCGCCACAAGCCACACGGCGAACCCGCCGGGCGCGTCGATGTAGCTGAGACCGGCGACGATCCAGGCGCCGACCGCGGCGAACGTCAGCTGGCACAGCGCGATCATGCCGGCCGAGCCGGTGATGATGCCGAGGCCGAGGATCGCGGTGGCGGCGGTCACCGCCGATACCGCGAGGAACACGAAGTACCCCGACAGACCCTCGCTCAGCGCGTAGCCGACGGCGATGCCGACGAGGGCGACCGCGAACGGCCACGTCAGACGGAACCAGGAGCGGTCAGCGAGCGGCATCCCACACCTCCTTGCGCTGCGTCCACAGGAGCAGCACGACGATGAACAGGAACGGGAGGAAGTTGCGGATCAGGGCGACCTCGTCGATCTGGGCGACCAGGCCCGACAGCATGCCGAGCACGAGCCCGCCGACCACCGCGAGGTCGAGCCGGCGGAAGCCGCCCAGGAGCGCCGCGGCGGCCGCGGGCACGATGAGCATCGACAGGCTCGTCGCGTCGTTGGACTGCGAGGGCGCGACGATGATGATGACGATCGCGCTGATGAGCCCGGTGACGAACCACACCGCGATCGACAGCGGGCGTGAGCGGATGCCGAGGAGCTCCGCGGTCGTGGGGCGCTCCGACAGCGCACGCAGCTGGGTGCCGATCGGGGTGCGGGTGAGCACGAGGTGCACGCCGACCGCGACCACCAGCGCCATGCCGACCGTCCAGAGCGTCACCTGGCTGATCACGACGCCGCCGAGCGAGAACGCCGGTCCCGCGATGATCGGCGTGAACGGCTGGGGCTTGTTGCCGAACAGGATGAACGACAGCGAGATGAGCAGCAGCAGCGGCCCCACCGTCATCGCCGAGCGGGTGGTGAGGGATGCCTCCGACAGCCAGGTCGCGGCGATCCAGCCGATCGTGGCGGCGAGGAGGCCGCCGATGAGGACGCCGATCACGGAGCCCAGCCAGATCGGCAGGCCGGCGCTGGTGACCAGCCATACGGCGCAGAAGCCGCCGAACATGCCGGTCGCCGCCTGCGCGAAGTTGACGACGCGGACCAGTCGCGCCATCAGAGTGAGGCACACGCCGAGGACGGCGTAGAGTCCGCCGGCGGCGAGCCCGGAGAGGGCGCCTTCGATCATCGTCGATCCTCCGAATCGGTGGGTGGGAAGGGCGCGGCGGCCGGGGGAGCCCCCCTCCGGCCGCCGCACGTCTCATTCGGCGGGGATGCGGAACCAGTCGTCCGCGACCTTCTCCCACGCGTTCGTGCCGCTCTTGAGCGCGATCGGCCAGCCCGAGGTCGGGACCACGCCGAACTCGAACGCGTCGCCGACCATGGGGTTCTCCACCGGGTCCATGCTCTGGATCGCCTTGGTCACCGACTCCCGCGTGACATCGCCGTCGATCGACTTCAGCGCCTCGATGAAGTAGGTCGCCGCGAGGTAGCCGCCCTGGCTGAACGAGGTGAGCGCGATGTCGTTCTCCTCCATGAGGCTGCGCCAGTCGGCGTTGATGTCGTTCTCCTCGGTGAAGGGGTAGAACTCGGCGGGCACGTAGATGCCGGCGCCCGCGTCATCTATCGCCGCGGCGAAGTTCTCGCTGTAGACGCTCGTGAGGTACAGCCAGGTGACGTCGTCCCAGCCCTGCGCGTTGGCGGCCTTGACCTGGCCGATCGCGTCGGGCTCGACCGGGTTGATCGCCAGCGCCTTGCAGCCCTCCTGCTTGGCCTTCACGATGTAGGGCGTGTAGTCGCTCGCGCCGTACGGCACGGTGTCGTCGACGTAGAGCGGCTCCTTGCCCGTGATCTCGGTCCACCGGTCGATGGCCGCCTGGTAGGCGGGGCGCGTCGACCCGGCGATCTCGAGCAGGACGCAGATGTCGGTGAGGCCCAGCTCCTCCGAGCCGTACAGCAGCGTCAGCGTCATGTCGTTGAACGGACCGACATTGGCCGGCGAGATGTTCTCGCTGTCGAAGCAGCCCGTGTCGACGCCGATGCCGGGGATCGAGAGGATCCCCTCCTGCTTGTAATAGTCCGCGTTGAGGTCGCACTCGATGAGGCTGGCCGAGCCGACCATCGCGACGGCCTCGTCGCTGCCGACGATCTCGCGCGCGGCGGCGGTGGCCGATGCCGGGTCGCCCTTGTCGTCGAGCGCCTTGTACTCGATCATTCGGCCGTCGAGGCCGCCGTCCTCGTTGAACTGGTCGAACACGGCCTGGGCGGCGGCGGACGCCTCGGGGAAGGTCGCCGCGCCGCTGATCGTGTTGACGGAGCCGACGACGATCGGGGCGCCGTCGCCTCCGCCGCTGCCGCCTTCGTCGGAACCGCGGCATCCGGTGAGCGCGAATGCGGCCACGGCGAGCACCGCGGTCGCTGCCAACAGGGTCTTCTTCATCGCTGTCCTGCCTCTCGGGTCGCCCCGCGACGTCGGCGTCGCGGGGGCGGTGGCGCTCGCACGGGTGCGTCGTGCGACCGGTGGCTCCGACGCTAGGAGCCGGGTGGTGCCGGTGGTGTGCCGTGCGAGCACGGCTGTTGTCCAGGACGGCACGGCCCGTGCCGAGGGTGCGCTCAGCCCTCGTTCGCGGTGCCGGTCGCGCGGGCGACCAGCAGCGTGTCGGTGAACTGCTCGAAGGCGACGGCGCGACCGGCTTCGAGTCGCCACACATGGGCGACGCGGGCGGCGAAGAAGCGGCCCGTGCCCTTGTGGGTGCCGGAATAGGTGCCGACCCCGACGACGGCGTCGCCGCCGTCGATCACCTCGTCGATCGCGAGCGAGTAGTCGTCCCATTCCTCGCCGAGCCGGAGGAAGACGCCGTCGACGACGGCCTGGGGACCGACATAGGTCCCCGCGAGGGGGAAGCCGGCGGCCTCGGTCCACCTGATGTCGTCGGCGAAGTCGGCGATCATGCCGTCGATGTCGCCGCGGTCGGACGCGGCGTAGTGTGCGCGGATCACGTCTGCGTTGCGCATGGCCGCCCTCACACCGGCTGCGCGTCGGGGTACGCGACCGACCCGAGCGGGTAGATGTGGCCGCCCGCCCGTGAGTGCTCGGACTCGCCGTCGCCGTTGAGCCCGAGGAAGACCCCGGTGGTCATCAGCTGGTAGCCGAGGTCATGCAGCCAGACGCTCGCCACCGCGATGCGGAACTCGCGGAAGCAGAACAGGTACAGGCCGTCGGCGAACTTCCAGACCGTCGACAGGTCCATGTCGCCGTGCCCGCGCTGCACGCCCTCCAGGCACTGCCACGCGTACCGCTGCGACGACACGTACACGTGCTCGTACAGGTGGTGCGGGCTGTACCGGTAGACGTTGCGCTTGCCGATCAGGTCGCGGCTCGGCGCGGGCACGTCGCCGGTGGGTGTGCCGGCGTCGGTGACGCCCGCCCAGAACCGCTGCGTCACGCGCGGTGTGCCCTCGACGTCCTCGTCCGAGATGTGCGAGAGTGCGGCGAGGGCGCGGTGGCTCGACGTCGAGAACACCATGGTGAGCGCCTCGCGCTCCCGGGATGTGAGGGGCAGGTTCACGAACACGACGTCCTCGCGCACTCGGACGGCGTCGTACGGGTCGGTTCCGGATGCCTCGTACGCGCCGGAGGCCGTCCACGCCACGGCGTCGGCGCCGAAGTCGAGCGCGAGGGTCGTCCCGTCGTCGAGCGTCACGCGCAGCACGACCCCGCCGAGGTCGGCGCTCGGCAGGCGATAGGTGTCGATGCCGGCGGCGAACTCGTCGTACGTGCGCCACTCGTCGAGTGCCGGATCCTCGACGGCGGGGGAGGTGTGCTCTGTCATGCCGCCATCGTCGGGCGGCGGCATCCGAGCCCTCAAGGACTCGCGCGGCTTCCGGCGCCGCCGGTCAACCGGCGTGCCGTGGTGGTCAAGCCGGGCGGTGCGGCTGCCTCAGTGGCCGGCGCGGAACTCGCTGGGCGAGACGCCGTATGTCGACTTGAAGGCGCGGCTGAAGTGGGCCGCATCCACGAAGCCCCACCGTGCCGCGATGGCGGCGACGGGGCGATCGGCCAGGATCGGGTCGACGAGGTCCCGGCGGCACTGTTCGAGCCGGCGCGTACGGATCCACGTCGAGACGGTCGTGCCCTGCTCCTGGAAGAGCCCATGCAGGTGACGGGTCGAGATGAAGTGGGCGGCGGCGATCGACGCAGGCCCCAGGTCGGTCGAGGCGAGGTTGCGGTCGATGTGGCCGCGGATGCGCTGCATGAGCGCGCGGTGCGGGTCGGCGGACTCGCCGTCGAGGCCGAGCTCGCGGGCGAAGACCGTCGCGACGAGGTCGAGGGCGCTGTGTGCGAGGCGGGCGCCGGTCGAGCCGGCGAGCTGGTCGAGGTTGCCGGCGAGCTGCGTCAGGTAGGGCGCGACGACCGACCCGAGCCCCTCGGAGCCAGAGATCCGCACCGCCGTGAGCTGGCCGACCATGTCGGGCGGCAGCGTCAGCAGGTGGCGAGGGAACATCACGACCATGGTGCGGAAGTCCTGGTCGAACACGAGCGAGTACGGCCGGCTGGTGTCGTACACGGCCAGGTCGCCCGGGTTCAGCACCGCTTCGCGGTCGTCCTGGATGAGCAGGCCGGTGCCGGCCAGCATGAGGCTGACCTTGAAGTAGGGACGGTCGCCGCGCGCGATGAGCTCGGGCGTCCGCTCGACGACGTGGTCGGTGGCCCGGATGTCCGACACGTGCACCTCGTCGATGCCGGCGCCGCGGATCATGCCGCGGAACCGGTCGGGGTGCGTGCTGCTGACCTGCAGCGGCACGAAGGAGTCGTTGACGGCCGCGCGGAAGTCGCTGATGTTGCGGGCGATCCGCGTGGCGACCGTGTCGGGAGTCACAGCAGTGTGCACGGTTGCTCACCTCGATCATTGAAGCGTTGCGAGCATCGTATACGATCCTGGACGCCCGGTCCAGCATCGGACGCGACGCCGCGTCAGTGACCGCAGGTGCAGGCCGCCCCCTTCCCGCAGCCGCCGTCGGCCTGCTGATGCGCCTGGCTCGACTCCGGAACGTCCATGGCCGGGTTCACGTCGAGGAACCCGTAGGGCTTGAACCAGAACCCGGCGTAGTCGACCGGCATGATCGGCCAGTCCTCCGGCCGCGGGACATGAGTCAGCCCGAACGTGTGCCAGAGCACGAGATCCTCGCCGTCGATCGAGCGATCGTCGGCCGTATACGCCGGCAGCCCCGCCCCACCCTGGTGCGCGTTGGGGTAGCGGCCGCCCGGCCAGCGCTCGTCGCGGTCGTACGCCGTGCCCCAGACGTGCTTCGTCGCGAACGCGGCGCGCGCCGCCACCGACGAGGCGGGGTCGGCCATGAGCAGCGCCGTCGGCTGCGGGATCAGATGGTAGGCCGTGGGCCTGCCGATGTAATTGGTCTTCGATGCCGAGCGCACCTCCCACACGCGCGCGACCGACGTGTCGGCGACGCGCTGCGCCTCGGACTCGGTGCGCAGCGGCGTCTCGGTCCACGTGAACGCGTTGCCGAACGGGTTGTCGTCGCCCATCGGGATGCGTGCGGCATCCACTTCGATCAGCCGGTTGTCCTCGCCGTCGACCGCGACGTCCAGTCGCGCGCAGAAGAGGTGCTGGTGCACCGGCGCGAACACGCCGGGCGCGATCTCGGGGGCGTGCCGCTGGGTGGAGCCGGGGATGCCGGCGCCGACGAACACGATGCCCGTGGCCTTCGCCTCGAGCTGGATCGAGCCGTCGAGATAGAAGTACCAGTAGAACCCGTAGTCGTAGTTGCCGATCGTGGAGAAGTACGACACGACCAGGCGCCGTGAGCGGCGCACGTGCGAGCCGACGGGCCCCTGCTCGGTGTGCTTCCAGAGGATGCCGTAGTCCTCCTCGTGCATGCACACGACGTTCGGGATCCGGACGGCGTGGCCCTGGTCGTCGGCGACGTGACCGTCGAAGTATCTGATGACCCCGAGGCAGTCGCAGCCGAGCTCGAGGTGGTTGGCGTTCTTGCCGAGCAGGTACTCGCCGGCGTCGAAGTAGCTGATCCAGAAGCGCGTCGGCGACGTGTCGCCGTAGGGCACGACCATCTCGGGCACGCTCGCACGGGTGAGCACCGGCCGGTCGTCGAAGCGCACGTCGTGCAGCACGAGCCCCTCGCGCGCGTTGAAGTCGACGCGCATCGACCAGTTCTCCCACTCCACGAGCGACCCGCTGACGCGGAAGCTCGGCCCCTCGGGCTGTGTGATCTCGATCGGCTTGAGCGAGGTGCGGGCCGGGCCCACCGCATCCGGGGTGTACTTTCCGCTGCCGGCGGGCACCGGAACGTCGCCCTCGTCCTCGATGCCGATCACTTCGTTCGTCACGAGGTCGACGTGCACGATGAGACCCTCGACGGGGTGCGCCCACGGGATGTCGTCCTCGCTGTCGCGCAGGAACGTGAGCGAGCGGATCACGCGACGGCCGACCTCGTTCGCGCGCCCCACGAACCCGGGGGCGAGCGGCGAGCAGAACGCCAGCTCGATGCGATCCTCGAGGCCGCGGCGCGCCATGGCCGCCCGCCACTCCGGAGAGGCCTTCACGATGTCCGCGGCGCGGTCGTACTCCTCGAACAGATACTGCGGCTGCCCGTAGGGTGCCTGCGACGCGTCGTGCGGGCGGACCGCGTCGACCTCTCCGCGCGTGACCGATACGACGACCTCGCTGACGGCTCCGGTGGCGGCATCCATCAGTGTCGCGTCGATGCGGCGGTCGATCGGATCGCCGGGAGCCCAGGCCGCCAGTTCGGCCTTCGTGGGCTCGTCGGGGAGCAGCATCGGCACGCGCACGCTCTCGCCGAGCAGTCCCGCGGCCTCGAGGATCGCGCGGGCCGCGTCGATCTCGTCGCCCGTGAGTGGATCGAGGGGATGCCGCGGCCCGGGCGCCTCCGTCGCCGTCAGCGGCAGCAGCCGCGGCGCGTGGTCAGGGGTGTGGTCGTGCGTCATCGCTTCTCCTCGATCGTCAGATTCAGTGTGCGCCGCCGTGTCAGCGATGTGTTGTCGCACCGCGCACGACTCTCGTGCGACCGTGCGGAACCGGCGTCACCCCGGCGGCGCGGTACGGGCCACCGGCCGCACCGCGCACCACGCGACGACCGCGGCCGCGCCGGACGCGATCGCCATCGTCGCAGTCATGACGACGGCCGTGGTGCCTGCCAGCGACACGAGCGGCGCGATGATCGGTCCGATCGCGAACTGCCCGAAGCCGAGGAACGCCGCAGCCGTCCCGGCGCGGGGCCCGTGATGCGCGAGCGCGAGGGTCGAGCTGTTGGGTCCGCCCAAGCCGCTCGAGAAGAGGTACAGCACGAGGGATGCCACGACCGCGACGAGCCCGAGACCCCACAGGCTCATCGCGAAGGCGAGCGCGGCGACGGCCGCGCACGCGGTCACCCCCACGAGGTAGATGCGCACCGCCCCGGTGCGCCGCACGAGCGCGCGGCTCACCTGCCCGCCGGCGATGCTCGCCACCGCGTTGGCGGCGAACACCAGGCTGAACAGCTGCGGGGTGAGCCCGAACTGCCCCTCGAGCACGAAGCTCGACATCGACAGGTAGGTGAAGAAGGCTGCACCCCCGAAGCTCGCCGCGACGAGTACCGCGACGAACAGCCGGTCGTGCGAGACCACCCGCAGATGGCCGCCGAGATCGCGGACGCCACCGGCGTGGCGGCGCGCAGGCTCCAGCGACTCAGGCAGCGCGAACAGCACGACGGCGAAGAGTGCGACGCCGATGCCCGCGAGCACCCCGAACACGCCGCGCCAGTCCATGAGGTGCGCCAGCTGGCCGCCGACGAGCGGCGCGATCACCGGTGCCGAGCCCGACACGAGGAGCAGCAGCGACAGCATGCGCGACAGCTCCGCGCCGCGGTACAGGTCGCGGGCGACGGCCAGCGCGATGACGATGCCCGCCGATCCCGCGATCCCCTGGAGCGCCCGGGCGACGAGCAGCACCTCGATCGTCGGCGCGAGCGCGCACACGAGCGAGAGCACGGCGAAGGCGGCCACGCCGACGAGCAGCGGGCGCCGCCGGCCGTGCCGATCGCTCAGCGGACCGGCGATCAGCTGACCGAGGCCGAGCCCCAGCATGCACGCCGACATCGTCGCCTGTGCGAGCGCATCGGACGCGCCGAGGGTGTCGGCCAGCTGCGGCAGCTGCGGCAGATAGAGGTCCATCGACAGCGGGCCGAACGCCTCGAGCGCACCCAGCACGAGCATCGCCCGCAGCGGGCTCATGACCCGGCGACGCTCGCCCTGCCGAACCGTCACGGCGTGCCGAGCACCCGGCGCAGCCAGCTGTCGCGCGCCGCGTTCGCGGCCCGCGAGACCGCGGCATCGGGCGAGAACCCGCTGAACCCGTGGTACCCGCCCGCCCAGACATGCAGTTCGGCCTGGCCGCCTGCCGCCCAGATGCGCAGCGCGTACTCGACCGCCTCGTCGCGGAACGTCTCGGCCGCGCCGACGTCGATGTAGGCCGGGGCGAGTCCCGCGAGCGACGCCGCACGTGCGGGGGCCGCGTACGGAGACACCCTGTCGGTGAAGCGGTCGGCACCGGCGATCGCGTCCCACGCGGTGTCGTTGTTGTGGCGGTCCCACGCGCCGATCCCGTCGTACTGCCGCGCCGACACCGTCTCGTTGCGGTCGTCGAGCATGGGGCAGGCGAGCAGCTGGCCGGCCAGGCGCGGTCCACCGCGATCGCGCGACAGCAGGGCCACTGCGGCCGACAGACCGCCGCCCGCGCTCGCGCCCGAGGCGATGATGCGGTCGGGGTCGATCCCCAGCTCGGCGGTGTTCGCAGCCATCCACTCCAGCGCGGCGTAGCAGTCCTCCGCCTGGGCCGGGCCGGGGTGCTCCGGGGCGAGCCGGTACTCGACGGCGACGCCGACGGCCCCGAACCGCTCGGCGAGGTCGATGAGCTCGGGCGTCCCGAAGAATCGCGTGCCGAGCACCATGCCGCCGCCGTGGATCGACAGCACGCCCGGAGCGGGCCGGGTGGCGGCATCCCGGGGTCTGACGATCGTGATCTCGATGTCGGGGGCACCGGCAGGGCCGGGGATGACGCGGTTCTCCCACGTCACCGCACGACCGGCGGCCTGCTGCTCGATCGGCGGGATGATCGTCGCGAAATGCGCGCGGTTGGCGAGGATCGTGTCTGCCCGCAGCGGGATGATCTCGACGAGTCCGACGAAGGCCTCCAGGCCCGGCACGAGCTCGGGGTCGTACGGCACGGGTCGCATGTCACGCCTCCGTGGGGACGAGGCCGAGGATCCGGCCCAGCCACGACGAGCGCGTCGCCAGCGCGGCGTGCGAGATCTCGGCGTCGGGCATATACATGTCGAAGCCGTGCGCACCGCCCGCCCACACGTGCAGTTCCGCCTGGCCGCCCGTCGCCCAGATGCGGCTCGCGTACTCGACGTCCTCGTCGCGGAAGAGCTCGGAGGCGCCCACCTCGATGAACGCCGGCGGCAGTCCGCTCAGGTCGCCCGCCCGCGTCGGCGCGGCGTACGCGGGCGCGTCCTCGCTGAAGGCCAGCTCGTCGCCGAGCACGCAGGACCACGCGAGCAGATTCGTCTCGCGCTGCCAGGTGCCGAGGCCGTC
This sequence comes from Microbacterium sp. NPDC058389, assembly GCF_042722305.1. Classification (NCBI taxonomy): domain Bacteria; kingdom Bacillati; phylum Actinomycetota; class Actinomycetes; order Micrococcales; family Microbacteriaceae; genus Microbacterium; species Microbacterium sp. NPDC058389. Next base: position 80,627 of record NZ_JBHXJQ010000018.1, on the reverse strand, counting down.
GTACTGGTGGCTCGCGACTGTCGTGTTGGTGTTGTCGATCATGGGGCACAGCAGCAGCTGTCCGGCCATGCGGGGTCCGCGCCGGTCCCGGGCCATCAGCGCCACGGCCGCGGAGAACCCGCCGCCGGCGCTGCCGCCCATCACGACGATCCGCTCCGCGTCGACCCCGAGGGATGCCGCGTTCTCGGCCAGCCATGTGAAACCGGCGTAGCAGTCCTCGACGCCGGCGGGGTAGGGGTCCTCGGGAGCGAGCCGGTACTCGACGGTCACACCGACGACACCGAGCTCGTCGACGAGGTCGACCACGCGCGCGGTCTCCCACGAGCGGTGGCCGACGATCATTCCGCCGCCGTGGATGTTGTACAGCGCAGGCAGCGCCTCGCCGTCGCGTCCGCGCGGGCGGAACACGGTGATCTCGATCGCGGGGGAGCCGTCGGGCCCGGGGATGACGCGGTCCTCCCAGTCGATCGCACGGCCCGCGATGACCTCGTCATTCGACGGAAACATGCGGTCGGTGCCCTCGCGGGGGAGGGCGTCTCGCGAGAGCGGCGGCTGCGGGTCCGCGGCGATGATGTCGAGCACGGTCTGCACCTCCGGGTCGAAGGGCACCGGGGTGGGGCGGGTGTCGGTCAGATCGGTCATGTGCGGTTCCTCAGGGTCCTTCGGGGTCGACGTGGTCTCGGTCGGCCCAGAACGGATCGACCAGCTCGCGGATGCGGGCGGCACCGACGCGCTCGACGAGGTCGGCGGCGGCGAGGTTGGCGTTCAGCTGCGCGAGGCTCGTCGCACCGAAGAGCGTCGTCGCGACGGCCGGGTGGGTGAGCGTGAACGCGAGACCGAGCTGCGCTGGCGTCGTGGCGAGAGCCTCGGCGACCTCGGTGAAGGCGGGCACCGACGCGACGATGGCCTCGCGGATGTCACCGGGGTCGCGGCCCACCTGCCGCGTGGGCGAGGTCTTGCCGGCGAGGATGCCTCCCTCGAGGCTGTCGGAGGCCTGCAGGCTCACCCCTTGCTGCCAGATGCGCGCGAACGGCTCGCCGTCGGGGATCGAGCGGCGCGAGACGGAGTACTTCAGCTGCGCCAGCTGCGGCCCGGGCACCCCCTCCTCGGCGGCGATGTCGATGAGTCGCTGCACCGTCGTCGCCGACCAGTTGTTGACGCCCCACGCGCGGATGAGTCCCGCTTCGGCGAGCCCGGCGAGGTCGAGCACGAACGTGCGCAGGTCGACGGCGGAGTCCCGCAGGTCGCCGAGCACGACGAGATCGGCGTGCTCCTCGCCGACCCGGAACAGCGCGTTCTCGAGCTGCGGCCGGAAGCCGTCGGCACCGTAGCCTTCGAGCCACAGCTTGCTGGACAGCATCCATTCGTCCCGTCGCAGTCCCGCGGCACGCACGATGGCGGAGAACAGCACGTCGGTGAACACCGGCGGCAGTCCCGGAAAGGAATACACTCCGACGTCGAAGAGGTTCACGCCCGCGTCGACGGCCGCGCGCACCATGGCGACGGCGTCGCCGAAGTCCATGCGGTCGTAGGTGTGCCACGAGCCGAGCGAGAAGATGCCGGTCTCGAGGTCGCTCGCGCCGATCCGGCGCCGGGCGATCACGCCGCCGCCTCCTCTGCCGAGGAGACCCGGGCATCGAGCCGGGGGTCGATGACGGCCTTGACCTCGTCGAGGCGATCCATCGACGCGATCTTGGCGGATGCCTCGGCGAGGCCCACGGGCGACGAGAACAGGTCGTCCCAGGGGAACCGGTCGGCGAAGGCCTCGAAGAACGCGATCGAGCGGACGTAGTCGGCGATGTCGCCGTTGAGCGAGCCGGTGACGGTGAGCTCCTTGCCCATGATCGCGCTGAGCGGGAACGGGTCGCCGACCGGGCCGGTCGAGCCGACGATCGTGACCGTGCCGCGCACTGCCGCCATCCCGACGGCCTCGGGGCCCACGCTCGCGGCGCCGGCGAAGTCGAAGACGTGGTCAGCGCCATGGCCGGCCGTGAGCTCCGTGACGCGTTCGACGACGCCGCCCTCGGCGATGTCGACCACGTCGTCGGCGCCGAACCGGCGCGCGAGGTCGAGACGTGCGGCCGGGGCGCCGATCGTGATGACCTGCGCGGCGCCGGAGATCTTCGCGACCGCGGTGGCGAAGATGCCGAGTGCGCCCGAACCCTGGATCGCGACCCGCGACCCGGGACGGATGCCTCCGGCACGGTCGAACGCGCGCAGCACGGTCTTGGCGGCGCAGCCGGCCATGGACGCCCAGGCATCCTTCACCCCGTCGGGGATCAGAAGCTTCGCCGCCCCCGGGACGACGTAGGCGTAATCCGAGAGCCCGGCCGTCGCGTACGGAGGGACGTCGGAACGCTGAAGGAAGCCGTAGCCGCGGCGCGAGCAGTGGACGGGTTCGCGCAGCACGACGCAGCCTGCGCATTCGCCGCAGGTGGACTCCGACCAGCCGATGCGGTCGCCGGGCTTCAGCTCGCGGCCGAGGGCATCGTGCGTGCCGGCGCCGACAGCGACGATCGTGCCGACCATCTCGTGGCCGAGCACCATCGGCAGCATGCCGGGGAACGACATGGTGCCCGACCAGATCTCGATGTCGGTGCCGCACAGGGTCGCGCACGCGATGCGCACGAGCGCGGCGCCCGGCGCGATCTCGGTCGGCAGCGGCAGGTCCTGCAGCTCGAGCGCGGCTCCGTGCGCGGTGAGCACCGCGGCGCGGGTGGTGAGGGGGAGGGTCATGGGGCGTCCTTTCTGGTGTGCGGGCGTCAGACCAGCAGCTGGCCGCCGTCGACCGGCAGGCTCACGCCGGTGATGTGCGCGGCGAGGGGCGAGGCGAGGAACACGGCGGCGGCGGCGACATGCGCCGGGTCGGCGAACTGATGCAGCGGGATGCGCGACAGCCAGGCCTCACGGGCGGGCGAGCCCTCCGGCATCCCCTCGCGCAGCATGGGTGTGTCGACGGGACCGGGGGCGACGGCGTTGACACGGATGCCGGATGCCGCGAGTTCGACGGCCGCCCACCGCGTCAGCGCGTCGACGGCGGCCTTGCTCGACTCGTAGGCGCCCATGCCGGGCGTCGGCTGGCGTCCGCCGATCGACGAGACGTTGACGATCGCGCCGCGCGTGCCGGCGGCGATCATATGCCGCGCGACGGCCTGGGTCATCGCGAACGTGCCGAGGATGTTGACCCGGACCGTGGTGTCGAAGTCGGCGACGGCGAGGTCGGTCACCGTCCCGTGCAGGTGCAGGATGCCGGCGTTGTTGACGAGCACGTCGATCGGTCCGTGGGCGGCCGAGACGTCGTCGACGGCCGCCGCGACGGCGGCGGCATCCGTGATGTCGATACCGACCACGGCGACGCCCAATTCGGCGCCGACGGCGTCCAGCCGATCGCCGGGGAGGTCGGCGAGCACCACCAGGTCGCCCTCGCGGATGAAGGCCTGTGCCAGGGAGCGGCCGATGCCGCCCGCGCCGCCGGTGATGAGGATGCACCTCGGAGTGCGGGTCATTCGTGCTCCTCTCTGAGCGTCTCGCCGGGCTGTCGCGGCGTCAGCGGTGACGTTATTATACAAACGTAGAAAAACACAACCCGTGATCCGGAACCGGAGGCGACGATGCCCGAACCGACCTTTGCCCGCAGGCCCCTCGGCCCCGGCGGCCCCGTCGTCCCGCCCCTCGGGCTGGGCTCATGGAACACCTGGGACCGCATGACGCCCGAAGCGGCGGTCGGCATGATCCGCCGCGCGGTCGCCGCAGATGCCGGCTTCTTCGACGTCGCGTACTACAACATGGGTCCGCACGCCGAGAACTCGAAGACCGACATCCGGTTCGGCGAGGCGCTGCGTGCGAGCGGCGTCGACCGAGGCGACGTGTTCCTGTGCGGCAAGCTGTGGCTCTGGGACTGGCCGGCTCAGGGGTTCCGCGGGCAGCTCGAAGAGAGCATGGCGCGCGCGGGCATCGACCGCTTCGACGCCGTGGTGGTCGGGGACTACGTCGCGGCGCCCGACATGGACCGCCTCGTGGCCGATGTGAACGAGCTCATCGCCGACGGGCTCTTTGGCACGTGGGGCATCAACAACTGGGTGATCGACGACACGCATCGAGCGTTGGATGCCGCCGCGGCGGCGGGTGTCGTCCCGCCGTCCTTCGCGCAGCTCAAGTACGGCATCGCGCGCCGCGCGATGGCCGAGGGCGAACCGTACGGGCGGCTCCTGCGCGACGGTGTACTGGGACTGCAGGCCTCGGATGCGTTCGAAGGGGGAGTGCTCCTCGGACGCATGCCGGAGCGGAGGATCGGGGCCGATGTCGGCGGCATCCGGCAGCGCATCGCCGACGCCGCTCCCGAAGTGGCGCACATCGCGGCAGCCTTCGAAGCGACGCCGGCGCAGCTCGCGATCGCGTTCTGCCTCGCGAACCCGGCGACGGCGAACGTGCTCTTCGGCGCGTCGCGTCCGGGGCAGCTGGAGGAGAATCTCGGCGCGCTCGCGCTGGCTGCCGCGAGAGGTGAAGAGGTGCGCGAGGCGCTCGCGCACCTGCGCCTGGACGAGACCGTATCGGCCGACGGGCGTTGGACGCCGCCGGCATCCTGATCAGCTATCTACAAGTGTGGAAAAAAATTCCGGCGACGGCTTGACCTCTTTTTCCACGTATGTAGAATAAACAGCACGACACAGCGGAGTGGCGTCACGAACCGGCTTTCAGAGCGGCGCGAGGCATCCTCCACCTCCTTCCACACCCGCACCGAGAGAAGGACTCGATGAAGAAGACACACCTGGCGGCAGCTGCCGCCGCGCTCGCCGCCGCGACGCTCGTGCTCGCCGGCTGCACCGGGGGCGGCGACGGCGGTACGGCCGACGGAGGCGACGGCTCCTCGGGCATCACCGACCTCAAGATCGGCAACTTCCTCGACGTCACGTCGTGGGACCCGTCGCTCGCCGACATCGGCTTCGACGGACCGTACCTGTCGGCCGTGTACGACGCGCTGATCGCGCTCGACGCCGACGGCAACCCGGTTCCGGCGCTGGCGCAGAAGTGGACGGTCGCCGACGACAAGCTGTCGATCGACCTCGACTTCCGCACCGGCACCGAGTTCAGCGACGGCTCGCCCGTCGACGCGGATGCCGTCGTCAAGAGCCTCGAGTACCTCAAGGAGGGCGCGCGCTCGAACGAGGCCTACCTGAACGTCTCGTCGTTCGAGGCCGTGGACGACGACACCGTGCGCATCAACCTGACGCAGCGCGACGACACGATCCTGTACCTCATGGGCCTCGGCCGCAGCTACGTCATGTCGCCCGCCGCGATCGACGCCGGCACGCTCGGCAAGGAGCCGGTCGGCTCCGGTCCGTACACGCTCGCCTCGAGCAGCGTCGCCGGCTCGGAGTACCACTTCGACAAGGTCGACGGCTACTGGGACGCCGAGGCCTACCCCTGGACCGACCTCGCGATCTTCCCGATCCTCGACGCCACGGCGCGACAGAACGCCATGCTGTCGGGCCAGATCAACGTGCAGTACGGCGACGTCGCCAACGCCGACGCCGCGAAGCAGCAGGGCTGGAACGTCGCCGACCGGGTGTCGGGCTGGGCGGGCCTCGTCTTCACCGACCACACCGGCGCGAAGAACCCCGCGTTCGGCAAGCTCGAGGTGCGCCAGGCACTCAACTACGCCTTCGACGGCGCCGCCGTCCTCCAGGCAGTCGGCAGCGGCGCGGGCGTCGCGACCAACCAGGTGTTCCCCGACGGCGGCGACATCAACGACCCCTCGCTGAACGACCGTTACGCGTACAGCATCGACAAGGCCAAGGAGCTCATGGCCGACGCCGGCTACGCCGACGGCTTCGCGCTCAACATGCCGATGTCGCCGGTGTTCCAGGTGTGGCAGCCCTCGGTCGAGCAGGCGCTCGGCGAGATCGGCATCACCGTCACGTGGGACAACGTGCAGATGCCGGACTACCAGCTGAACGCCCCGAACTACCCGGTGTTCATCTCGTTCCTCGCGATGGACGGCAACGACATGGCCACCGTGAACCGTCAGGTCGCGACGCCGCAGTGGTTCAACCCGACGCCGGACTGGGAGCAGAACGAGGTCATCAAGCCGCTCGTCGAGGACGTCTACGCGGCCGAGGGCGACGACCAGACGGCCGCGATCAAGACGCTCAACGAGCAGCTCGTCGAGCAGGCGTGGTGGGCCCCCTGGTACCAGGCGAACAACACCTACTACAGCGTCTCGGGCATCAAGGTCCAGCCGATCATCGGCATGATGTTCCCGACGCTGCGGTACATCACCCAGGGCTGAGCCCTACCGGGGCGGGTCGACGCCGACCCGCCCCGGTGCCCACTCTTCCGTCCCCCGAGAGGTCCTCATGCTGCTGTTCACGCTGAAACGGCTGGGCTCAGGTCTCGTGCTGCTGTTCGTGGTGTCGATCGCCACGTTCTTCCTCGCGCATTTCGCGATCAGCGACCCGACCGCGGCCCTGCTCGGCACGTCCGCCACCCCCGCCCAGCAGGCGGCGCTCGCCGAGAAGATCGGCATCGACCAGCCGATCATGGCGCAGTTCTGGAACTGGTTCTCGGGGGTCCTGCACGGCGACTTCGGATTCTCGTGGCGCAACTTCCAGCCGGTCGGCGAGCAGCTGGCGCTCAAGGTGCCGGTGACGCTCTCGGTGGTCACCTTCGCGACGCTCATCATCGCCGTCGTCGGCACCGCGTTCGGTGTCACCGCCGGTCTGCACCCCGGCGGCTGGTTCGACCGCGTCACCAAGGCGGTCTCGGTCGTGCTGTTCGCCCTCCCGGGATTCTGGGTGAGCCTCGTGCTGATCACGTGGTTCGCGATCGACCTGATGTGGTTCCCCGCCGTCGGGTACGTCCCCGTGGACCAGTCGTTCACCGGCTGGCTGCGCTCGATCACGCTGCCCGCCGTCTCGCTGGCCCTCGGCGGCATCGTCGCCGTCGCCGAACAGCTGCGCAATGCGATCCTCGCCTCCAACCGGCAGGACTACGTGCGCACACTTCGCAGCCGCGGTCTGCGTCAGCGGTCGATCACGCTGCACCTGCTGCGCAACTCGTCGCCGGCCGCCCTCACCACGATCGCGCTCATGTTCGTCGGGCTGCTGTCGGGCTCGGTCGTCGTCGAGGGCATCTTCAGCCTTCCCGGGCTCGGGCAGCTCACCAACCAGTCCTCCCAGAACGGCGACATCCCGATGCTCCTCGGCATCACCGTCATCTCAGTGGTGTTCGTCGTCATCGTCAACCTGGCCCTCGACCTCGTGCTGGCCTGGCTCAACCCGAAGGCACGCGTGCAATGAGCGCCACGACCCTCACCGGCACCCTCGACCCGACCCGCGCACGCCGTTCCGGACTGTTCCTGCGATTCCTCCGCAGGCCCGCGGGCGTCATCCCGCTCGCCGTGTTCGTGCTCATCGTGCTCGTCGCGGTGTTCGCGCCGCTGCTGGCACCGTACGACCCGAACTACGTCGACCTCGCGGTGGCCAAGTCGCCGCCGAGCCCCGACCACCTGTTGGGCGCGGACTCGACCGGTCGCGACATCCTGAGCCGTCTCATCTGGGGCACCCGGACGACGCTGTGGGGTGCGCTCATCACGATCGTCACCGCCGTGGTCCTCGGCGTCCCCGCAGGGATCGCGGCCGGCTACTTCGGCCGCACGTTCGACAAGGTCGCGATGTGGATCAGCGACGCCCTGCAGTCGGTGCCGGGCATGATCATCCTGCTCGTCGTCGCGGCGGGCACACGCTCGGACTTCGTGATCCTGATGGCCACCGTCGGCGTCTTCATGGCGCCGGGCTACTTCCGCATGGCACGCTCGACCACGCTCATGGTGCGCGGCGAGACCTACATCGACGCCGCACGCGTGTCGGGACTCACGAACGGGCGGATCCTGTCGCGTCACGTCATCCGGTCGACGTACGCGCCCGTCACGATCCAGACCGCGCTCACCGCCGGTATCGCGATGGGCATCCAGGCAGGGCTGCAGTTCCTCGGCATCGGCGATGCGAACACGCCGAGCTGGGGCGCCATGATGAGCGAGGGCTTCCGCGTGATGCTCTCGAATCCGAACATCCTGCTGTGGCCGTCGCTCGCCCTGGGCATCACGATCGCCGCGCTCGCCCTCATGGGGTCGACGCTCGCCGAGCTCATCCAGCTGCGCTCGCCCGAGGCGAAGAAGGACCGTGCGCTCGCCCGCAAGGCGCGCAAGGGTGTGCCGGGCGTCGCGGTGGTCACCGAGGAAGAGGTGCGCCCCGAGCCGCCGGCTCTCACCACCGGCACCCTCCGCCACATCGCCGAGACGTCGGCGCTGCGTGTCGAGAACCTCCGCGTGACGTACCGCACTCCGGCGGGACTGGTCGAGGTCGTGCACGGGATCTCGCTCGACATCGCGCCCGGCGAGGTCGTCGGCGTCGTCGGGGAGTCCGGCTCGGGCAAGTCCCAGACGGTGTTCTCGGTGCTGGATCTGCTGCCAGAAGGAGGCGAGGCGCATGCCGACGGCGTCTGGATCGGGGGGCGCGAGGTGACCGGTCTGGAGCGCGTGCGGCGGCACGAGCTGCTCGGCCGCGAGATCGGCTACATCCCGCAGGAGCCGATGTCGAACCTCGACCCGTCCTACACGATCGGCCACCAGCTCACCGAGCCGCTGCGCAAGGTGCACGGTCTCGGTCGCGCCGAGGCTCGCGCCCGTGCGGCCGCGATGCTCCAGCGGGTCGGCATCGTCGACGCGGAACGGGTGCTGCGCAGCTACCCGCACCAGATCTCGGGCGGAATGGCCCAGCGTGTCCTCATCGCGGGCGCGATCTCGGGCCGGCCGTCGCTCCTGGTCGCAGACGAGCCGACGACGGCGCTCGACGTCACGGTGCAGGCCGAGGTGCTGGAACTGCTGCGCGAACTGCAGGCCGAGTACGGCATGGCGCTGCTCATCGTCACGCACAACTTCGGCGTCGTCGCCGACATCTGCGATCGCGTCGTCGTGATGCAGCACGGCGACGTGGTCGAAGAGGGGCGGATAGACGAGCTGTTCGCGGCCCCCGCCGACCCGTACACGCGGGAGCTGATCGCGGCGTCGCTCGACGACGCCGAAGGACGCGTCGAACTGGATGCCGCATGGGCGGCGTCGGGGCGGGCCGGGGCGCCGGCAGCAGGCGCCGACGGGGAGCCGCGGGCCGCGGCATCCCGGATCACGACGGAGGCGAACCGATGACCGACGCACCGCTCCTGGAGATCGACGACGTCGTCGTCGAGTACGGCCGGGGCCGTAAGGCGTTCCGCGCGCTGCGCGGCGTCTCGCTCGACATCGCGCCGGGGGAGTGCGTGGGGCTCGTGGGCGAGTCCGGCTCGGGCAAGTCCACGCTCGGCAAGGCCGTGCTCGGACTCGCGCCGGTCGCCGCCGGACGCATCGCGTTCGGCGGGCGCGACATCACGCACGCGAAGGGCGCGCAGCGTCGCGGGCTGGCCGCCGACATCCAGGTCGTCTTCCAGGATCCGTACGGCTCGCTCGACCCCGCCATGACGATCGGCGACATCCTCGCCGAGCCGCTCACCGCCGGCGGCCTGGGGCGCCGCGAGGCGCGTGCGCGGGTGGCCGAGATGCTCGACCGTGTGAGGCTGCCGCAGGCGTCGGTCGACCGGCTGCCGAACGAGTTCTCGGGCGGGCAGCGGCAGCGCGTCGCGATTGCGAGGGCCCTCGTCCGCCGGCCGCGGCTCATCGTGTGCGACGAGCCGGTCAGCGCGCTCGACCTCACGACGCAGGCGACGATCCTCGACCTGTTCATCGAGCTGCAGCGCGACACCGGGGTGTCGTACCTGTTCGTCTCGCACGACCTCGGTGTCGTGCGCCGCGTGTGCCACCGTGTCGCCGTGATGTACCGCGGCGAGCTCGTCGAGACCGGTGCGGGGGAGCAGATCACCCGCGCGCCCGCCCACCCGTACTCGGAGCGGCTGCGGCTCGCATCGCCGGTCGCCGACCCCGCCGCTCAGCGGGCGCGCCGCGAGGCGTGGCTGCAGACGCGCACCGCGTGGGATGCGCCCGCGCCGGTAGCGTAGCGGCAGCGCAGAGAGGGCTGGAGATGCCGAAGATCATCGATCACGACGAACGCCGCCGCGAGATCATCGAGGTCGCCAAGGGGGTGATCCTCAAGGGCGGGTTCGAGGCCGCGACCATGCGGTCGATCGCGGCCGAGGCGGGATTCGCCAACGGCGCGCTCAAGCACTACTTCCCGGGCAAGGACAGCATCGTCGCCGCCACGTTCGAGAGCATCCTCGACCAGATGGGGCAGGCGGTCACCGGCGCCGAGCCCGAGGGCGACGCGATCGACCGGCTGCAGGCGTTCCTGCAGGCGCCGCTGCCGCGCACGCCCGACGACATCGCCGCGGGCCGCGTGCTGCTGGCCCTGTGGGAGTACGCGATGTCGAACGACGACCTGGCGGACCTCTATCGACGCCACCTCGCCAACTGGCGGCAGGCGTTCCTCGAGCGTTTCGCCGAGGCCCGGGAGGCCGGGGCGATCGCCGTCGATCCGCCGTACGAGCCGCTGGCCAACGAGTACATCTCGGTCACGATCGGTGCCGCCGTCGTGAACCTCATGTACCCGGACGGGGCCCGCGTGCCCGACTACGAGCGGTACCTCGAAGACTTCCTCGCGCGCCTGCGCTGAGCCCGCTGCCGCCGGTCGCGGCACCCGAAAGGACGAACATGACCTCGCTGTCCGTGCGCCGCGTCGCCGCCGGCACGCCGAACGGCCCTGCCGTGCTGCTGATCCACGGACTCGCGTCGCGGGGGAGTGCCGACTGGCCCGATGCCGAGTGGGCCGCGCCCCTCGCCGCCGCGGGCCGTGACGTGTACGTCGTCGACCTGCCTGCGCACGGCGACGCGTCGCGTCCTCAGGCGCCCGTGACGACCACCGAGGTCGTCGACCTGCTCGCCGGCGTGGTGAGGGATGCCGGCGACCCGGTCGACGTCGTCGCTTACTCGCTCGGCGCACGATTGGCCTGGGATCTCGCGGGCCGCACGGTCGACGGGCGCCCCGCCGTGCGCCGTCTCGTCCTCGGCGGGCTGAGCCCCTTCGAACCCCTCACGACGGTCGACCTCCCGGCTGCGCGCGCCGCGCTCGACGGCGGCCCCGAGCCTGCGGACCCGCTGACCGCCATGATGCTCGGAATGGCACGGATGCCCGGGCTCGAACCCGCTGCCGTGCTCCATCTGATCGAGGGGCTCGCCGCCGAACCCTTCGACCCCGCAGCAGCACCGCCGCGCGTGCCCGTGCTGCTCGCCGGGGGTGTGGACGACCCGATGGCGCAGGGGATCGACGCGCTCGCCGCCGGCGTCGCCGACGCGCGGGTCGTGCGGGTGCCGGGCGACCATCTGGGCGCGCTGCACGACCCCGCCTTCCGCGACGCCGCCCAGGCGTTCGTCCTCGCCGGCTGAGCGCATGCTCACGGCGATCCAGGCCTCCTTCTGGCCTTTATTTTCAACATTTGTAGAAAGGAAATCGATGACCACCCTCGACACCACTCCCGACGCGGCCCGCATCCTCGACGTCGCAACCGGCTACATGGCTGCTCAGCAGCTGTTCCAGGCGAGCCGCATCGGCCTCTTCGCCGCCCTCGCAGACGGCCCCCTCGACGTCGACGCGCTCGCCGCCGCGACCGGCGTCACCCCGCGCATGGCCCGCATCCTCGCCGACGCGCTCGCCGCCAAGGGGCTGCTCGCGCGCGTTGACGGCACCTACCGTCTGGAACCGGATGCCGCTGCCTATCTCGTGGGCGAGGCATCCGTCATCGACCTGGCGCCGTTCCTCACGTTCCTGGCGGAGATCAGCTACCCGCACTGGCTGCAGTTCGCCCACACCGTCGACACGACGGAGCCCGGCGACCTGCAGATGGACGACGCCCGGTGGGGCACGTTCATGGCCGGCGTCATGACGTACAACCGCCTGCACGGCCAGGAGTTCGGCCGCCACGTGGACCTGTCGGGCGCAACGAATGCCCTCGACTTCGGCGGACTGTCCGCGAGCTTCGCGATCGAGGCCATGACGCGCAACCCCGGTCTTCGCACGACCTTCCTGTACGCGCCCGGGTTCGAGGACGGCGTGGCGCAGGCGCTGGCCGAGGCGGACCTCGCCGACCGCGCGACCGTCGCGACCGCCGACACGGCGACGGCCGCGCCCGAGGGCGCCTACGACGCGGTGTTCATGAACCACGTCATCCACCGGTTCTCGGCCGACGAGAACCGCGCCATCCTGCAGCGGCTGCGTGCGGCCGCCGTGCCGGGGGCGACGCTCACACTGCTCGACTTCTTCCTCGACGACGATGCCCAGCAGCGCGCCCTCGACGCCGTGCACGCAGGCGAGTATCTCGTGATCGACGGCACGGTCGTGTACCCCGAGAGCGAGGTCCGGGCGTGGCTCGCCGAGGCCGGCTGGCAGGTGCGCGAGAAGGTGGTGCTCCCCGCGAGCCCGCGCGTCCTCGTCGCCACCGCGGTCTGAATCGCGAAGGCGAAGGCGCGGCAGCCGAGGCTGCCGCGCCTTCGTCGTATGCGCCTGCGCCCGATCGTCGACCGAGCGAGACGGACGGATTCCGCTGCGCCGGTCACTCCACCGGTGCGGACACTCCGCGCTCGAACACCATGCGGCCGCCCACGACGGTCGCGGCGATGCCCACGCCGGCGGCGGAGCGCCCGGCCTGGAGGGGATCCTCGTCGAGGACGCAGAGGTCGGCGAACTTGCCGGCCTCGAGGGAGCCCTTGACCGCCGTCGCCCCGTCCTGTGCGGCGGGAGCGGTCGTCATGCCGTGGAGCAGCCGCCGCCGCAGTGCGGCATCGTCCGATCCGAGGAGCGTGAGCGCGGCGTCCAGGCTCGCCCGCCAGTCCGGCGTGGCGATCGGCGCGTCGCTCGTGATCGTGGTCAGCACGCCTCGTTCGAGCATCTCGGCCAGCGGCCAGGCGCGTCCGGCGCGGTCGGGGCCGAGCTGGGTGCTGGCCCACGCGTGCGTGGCGGCGGCGATGAGCGGCTGCACCGCGACGCCGACGCCGAGCGCCCGCATCCGGTCGAGCAGATCGGGGGTGGCGAGGTCGCCGTGCACCACGTAGTGCGGATACCGTCCGGCCGAGGCTCCGGCGCGCTCGAGGGTGCCGAGCAGTTCGTCGATGGACCGGTCGCCCGTCGCGTGCACGGCGATCTGCAGCCCCGCCTCGTGCGCGGCCGACAGCATCGCGCGGTAGGCCGCGACGGGATCGTCGTCGCCGCGGGTGAGGAGCTCGCCGTGCGAGCCGTCGAGGTACGGCTCCTGCACCCACGCGCTGCGCAGGGGCGGGATGCCGTCCGCGAAGATCTTCACGCCGGTGATCGCGAGCCACCGCGGGTCGGTAGCAGGTGCCGGCTCCGCGATGCCGGCGAGCACGTCCTCCAGGCGGGAGTCGCCGTCGATGCGACCGAACAGGCGCAGCAGCGTGACGCGTGAGGTCTGGGCGCGTTCGCGGTGCAGGGCGAGGTACGTGCCGAGCATGTCGGAGCCGAAGCATCCCGTCTCGCCCTCGTCCTCGCCGGGGCCGATCCCCGGTTCGGTGTAACTCGTGATGCCGAGCGACGCGAGGAGCCGCCACGCGCGGGTGAGGGCCGCGCGACGCTCCTGCTCGGTCGACACGAGGGTGCCGTCGGGGGCGTGCCCGTGCTCTGCGTCGCCGAAGAAGAGGCGCGGCCAGCGCGCGCCGAGCCACGCCGCGTGCAGGTGCCCGTCGTTGATGCCGGGGAGCGCGGTGCGCCCGTCGAGCTCGATCACGCGTGTCGCCGGCCCCTGAAGCGCCTGTGCGGCCGCGCCGGTGGCGACGATGACGCCGTCCCGTACCGCGAGCGCGTCGACCTCGGTGTCGTGCGCGTCGAAGGTGTGGATGCGTCCGCCGCGGACGAGGCTGTCCGCTGCTGCGTCATGGTGGTCCACGGCGCCCCTCTCGTTATTCCACCATCGTAGACTAAAGGGGCAAGCGTGGGCAGCTTGTACGCGATGTCGAAACCACGAGTCGCATTCGCCCAGGCGGCGAGCGGGACTGCTGGTCGACCGGAGGGATGATAGGAGCACGGCGCCGCGTGATCGTATACGATCCGAGAGTGCGCTGCCCCCGGCATCCACCAACTTCACCCACAGACGAGGGAGTCCCCGTGACCGAGAACCGTGAGACCGAGCTGCTGGCTTCCGTCCCCGACGCGCTGTTCATCGGCGGCGAATGGCGTGCGGCGTCGGCCGGCAAGACCCTCAAGGTGTACGACCCGTCCAACGGCGAGGTCGTCAAGGAGATCGCCGACGCGTCGCCCGAGGACGGCAAGGCCGCCCTCGACGCCGCTGTCGAGGCGTTCCCCGCGTGGGCCGCGACGCCCGCGCGCGAGCGCGCCGAGCTGCTGCGCCGCGCCTTCGACCTGCTGCAGGAGCGCAAGGAGGAGTTCGCGCTCCTCATGACCGTCGAGATGGGCAAGCCGCTGGCCGAGGCGCGCGGCGAGGTCGCCTACGGCGGCGAGTTCCTCCGCTGGTTCAGCGAGGAGACCGCGCGCATCCAGGGCCGCTACGGCGCCAACCCCGAGGGCACCGGCCGCATGATCGTGTCGCAGCACCCGGTGGGGCCGTGCTTCCTCATCACGCCGTGGAACTTCCCGCTCGCGATGGCGACGCGCAAGATCGCCCCCGCACTCGCCGCCGGCTGCACCGTCGTCATCAAGCCGGCCGAGCTCACGCCGCTCACGACCCTGTACTTCGCGAAGCTGCTCGAAGACGCGGGCCTGCCCAAGGGTGTCGTGAACGTCTTCACGACGTCGACGTCGGGCGCCGTGTCGGAGCCCATCATCCGCGACCCGCGTCTGCGCAAGCTGTCGTTCACCGGCTCGACGCAGGTCGGCCAGCGTCTCCTCGAGCAGGCGTCGCAGGGCGTGCTGCGCACGTCGATGGAGCTGGGCGGCAACGCCCCGTTCGTGGTGTTCGACGACGCCGACCTCGACAAGGCGGTCGACGGCGCGCTCGCCGCGAAGTTCCGCAACATCGGCCAGGCGTGCACCGCCGCCAACCGCTTCATCGTGCACCGCTCGGTCGCCGACGAGTTCGCCCGCCGCGTCACCGAGCGCGTCAACGGGTTCACGATCGGCCGCGGCACCGAGGAGGGCGTGAACATCGGCCCGCTCATCGACGACCGCGCGGTCGCGAAGGCCGCCCAGCTGGTTCAGGATGCCGTCACGCGCGGTGCGACGGTCGCCACCGGAGGCAAGGCGGTCGAGGGCCCCGGAACGTTCTACGAGCCCACCGTCGTGACCGACGTGCAGCCGGGTTCTGAGATCCTCCGCGAGGAGATCTTCGGGCCGGTGCTCGCGATCGTCCCGTTCGACACCGAGGACGAGGCCGTGCGCCTCGCCAACGACACCGAGTACGGCCTGGTCTCGTACGTCTTCACCGAGAGCCTCGCGCGCGGCCAGCGCATGATCGAGCGCCTCGAGACCGGCATGATGGGCCTCAACATGGGCGTCGTCTCCAACGCCGCCGCGCCGTTCGGCGGCTGGAAGATGTCGGGCCTGGGCCGCGAGGGTGGCGCCGAGGGCATCCACGAGTACCTGCAGACCAAGTACACGCTGACGCCCAACCCGTTCTGACGCGAGGGCGATGAGATGAGCGGATGCCTCGGCCGAGGCATCCGCTCATCTCTTTGTCGGCGGCGCGACGGGGCGTGTGGGGTCCGGTTCGCCCGGGGGCGCGATCGCGGGGCTACGCTGCGGCGGAAGGCTGCGCGACGAGCATCGCGGGCGTCACGCCGAGGACGCGGCGGAAGTGACGTGTGAGGTGGGACTGGTCGTGGAAGCCGGAGAGGACAGCGGCCTCGGCGGGGCGGTGTCCATCCACGAGCAGTCGGCGCGCGAGGTCGATCCGGCGCCCGATCAGGTACTGGTGCGGGGCGAGGCCGTACGTCTGGGAGAACACGCGGACCAGGTGGCTCGGGTGAGCGCCGAGGTCCGCGGCCGCCGATGCGATCGTGAAGGACTCGGTGACGCGGGCGTCCAGCATCTCCCGCAGCCGCCGCGCGAGAGGCTTGTCATGCGGCATCCGGGCGGGGGCGCCGAGGTGGCGGAGGATGCTCTCGCGGAGGGTCAGCAGCCAGTGTTCGGCCGCCATGAGGTCACCCGGCTCGTCGAGGGCGGCGTGCACGCGTTTCGCAAGGCGCGCGGCGGGAGGGTCCAGGGTCGGCCGGCGGATGGCGAGGTTCTGCGCGGGGACGGGGAGCCACTCCGGCTCGAGGTACAGCACTCGCTTGCGGTAGTCCGAACCGGCTACCGCCGGCCGGCCATCGTGCGGGACGCCCGGGGGAAGCAGCGTCAGCATCGTGGGCACGGCGTGGTGGACCTCGCGATCCAGCCCGTACGCGACCGCGCCGTCGTCGACGAGCATCACCGCCCAGTTCTCGTGCGTGTGCATCGGGTAGGCGTGATCGAATCGCGCGTGGTACACCTCGCGCAGTCCCGGCACGTCCGGGTGCCAGGCGTGCACGCGAGGAACCATGCAAGAAACGTACAAGACGCGGCTGGACGTCATCGGTGACGCTGGTGAGATGACGATCGTTGAGAGCACATCCGAACAGGGTCTTGCGGTGCCGCGCTTCGACACCAAGGTGGTGGTCGTGCTGGGGGAAGGCCTCGCCGCGTGGCAGGAGTTGAACGTGACCGCCTTCCTGATGTCAGGAGTCGCCACCAGCGCTCCCGACCTGGTCGGAGAGCCGTATCGGGACGCAGACGCGACGGAGTATCTGCCGATGCTGCGGCAGCCGGTGGTCGTGCTCAGCGGTGACGCCGGACTGCTGCAGCGGGTGCGCGCCAGAGCCGCGGCCCGGCAGGACGTGTCGATCGCGGTCTACACCCGCGAGCTGTTCGCGACCGGCCACGACGCTGCCAACCGAGCGGCCGTGGCCGCCGTCGCATCCGGCGACCTCGATGTCGTCGGCGTCGGCCTGCGCGGGCCACGGAACGTCGTCGACCGCATCGTGAAGGGAGCACGTCCTCATGTGTGAGCCGCACCACGACGACCCCATGGTCGCCACGGAGAGCCGGCGCGTCCGCGACCTCGTCTACGAGACCTTCGCCGGCGAGGGCCGTGCCCCCTCCATCGCCGAACTCGCGCGCCGCACAGCGAGCACGCCCCAGCGGGTGCAGCAGCTGTTGCACGAGCTTCACGCCGCCCACGCGCTCGTGCTCAACGAGGATGGCGACGCCGTGCGCATGGCGCACCCGTTCACCGCCGCACCGATGGCATTCGTGCTCACACCCGTCGATGGGCACGACGACCGGCGCTGGTGGGGTGGATGCGCCTGGGACTCCTTCGGCATCAGTGCAGCGCTGCGCATCGACGTCCGGATCGACACCGCGTGCCCGCATTGCGGCGCACATCTCTCCCTCGAGTCCGGCCCGCACACGCCTCCCGCGACCGGTCCGGCGATCCGCTTCCCTCGGCCGGCGGCCGAGTGGTGGGACGACGTCGTGGCCACGTGCACGTCGATCCGACTGTTCTGCTCGACCGATCACGCCGAACAGTGGTCCGTCGAGCATGCCGCGGGGGCCGGCTACGTCGCCGATGCGCGCACGATCTGGGACCTCTCCCAGGCCTGGTACGGGGACCGTGTCGACCCGGGGTTCACGCCGCACACCCGCGTCCACAATCAACTCCTCCTCGAAGAGCGCGGACTCACAGGGCCCTTCTGGCAGCTCCCATAGGGGAGGGTCGCGACGTCGTCGGTCGTGACGCAGACCTGCTGCCGCCTCCGCAGAGACTCCTCACGAACGGGGGGAGTTTTCCCGCGGCCGCCGTCGTTACGGTGAAGGGACTCCGCCGACCTGTGCGGAGGACTCACGACAGAATCCGGGCACGACCCGGCTCACACAACCTGGAGCTCCTCATGTCCTTTGTGACCACGGATGACGGTACTGAGATCTACTTCAAGGACTGGGGTCCGCGTGATGCCCAGCCCATCGTGTTCCACCACGGCTGGCCACTCTCGTCGGACGACTGGGATGCCCAGATGCTCTACTTCCTCGGCAAGGGCTTCCGCGTCGTCGCCAGCGACCGTCGCGGACACGGCCGCTCCTCGCAGACCGACGTAGGGCATGACATGGACCACTACGCGAGCGACGTGAGCGCCGTGGTCGAGCACCTCGACCTGCGCAACGCTGTCCACATCGGCCACTCGACCGGGGGCGGTCAGGTCGCCCGCTACGTCGCGAAGTACGGTGAGCCCCAGCGTCGTGTCGCGAAGGCGGTTCTCGTCGCCGCGGTCCCGCCGCTCATGCTGCAGACCGCCGACAACCCCGAGGGCACGCCGCTCGAGGTCTTCGACGGATTCCGCGCGGCGCTGGCCGCGAACCGCGCCGACTTCTTCCAGGCCGTCGCCTCGGGCCCCTTCTACGGGTTCAATCGACCCGGTGCGAACGTGTCGGACCCGGTCGTCGCGAACTGGTGGCGTCAGGGCATGATGGGCAGTGCGCTCGCGCACTACGAGGGCATCAAGGCGTTCTCCGAGACCGATCAGACGGAGGACCTCAAGGCCATCACCGTGCCCGTCCTCGTCCTCCAGGGCGACGACGACCAGATCGTCCCCTACAAGGATGCCGCGCTCAAGCAGGCCGAGCTTCTCTCCGACGCGACGCTGAAGATCTACGAGGGGTACCCGCACGGCATGCTGACCACGCATGCGGAGGTCCTCAACGCCGACATCCTCGCGTTCATCCAGCAGTAGCCCGGCTCACGGCCCGGACAACGGCGCGCTCGAGATCCTCGGGCGCGCCGTTGTCCGCAGGGGGTGTCTAGGCTGAGGGCGTGACCGACCGCCCCGCAGACCCGATGGCCTGCCCCACCTGCGGCGACCCGCTGCGGTTCGAGATCCTCGACGATGAGAGATTCCTCGTCGCGTGGTCATGTGTCACCTGCGGCCTGGCGCGCACGACCGAGCCGAGCTGAGGGCGGTCACTCCACAGCCGTCGCGCAGGCGCCGACGATCGACAGGTGGATGAGCCCGTCGGTGCTCGTACGATCGCGGACACCCATGCGCTCGATCGGGAGGGTCGTGCTGTAGCGGATGTCCTCCTGCATCGCGCGGTCGGGGAGGTACCCGGCCTCGTCCCACGCGCCGAGGAGCGACGCGAGCGAGGTCGCGTTGTCTCCCGTCGAGAAGGAGAGCGACGCCGTCAGACGCGATCCCCCCTCGTTGCAGGCCGAGGCCTCCAGCAACGTGTCCGCCACGACCAGCGGTGTGCCGTCATCGTTCGTCACGGGCGCGACCGCTGCGTCGACGGTGGCCTGCAGCATCCGGATCATCTCTTCGCGCGCGTCGTCCACGGCGACGGGCGGGGGCGGCGGCGGCGGCGTCGGTCGGGGTGCGGCGACGGCGGGGGTTCCGCCGACTTCGGAGACTGCGCGCGCGGCGAGAGCTCCGACCTGGCCTCCGGCGACCGCCGTGCCGACGAGTCCGACCGCCAGCAGGACGCTGCAGACGACTCCGAGCAGTGTCCAGCCCGTGCGACCGCGGGCGGCTCCGGTCATCGCGATCAGGCAGGTGGCGAGCAGGGTCATCGCGAGGGCGGCTGATGTCTGCAGCAGTTCCCGTGTCGCCCGATCGATGACGACCAGCCATTGCCTCGCCGTCGTCGGCTCGACATACCCCGGGTCCGGCGCGAACACCGCGATCAGGACGGCCCACGCGGTGAGCGTCAGCGTGACTCCGAGGATGCCGGCGCCCAGCAGCACGCCGAGTGCCCTGAGAACGCCGCGCCACGCAGCTCTCGCACGCCGCTGTCTGGTCTCGCGTGCCGCGATGACGTCTTCGTCCGCCTCGTCGAACCGGTGGTCGAACTCCGAGTACCGCCATTCGCGCATGCCGTGCCTATCGTTTTTCGATGCTTAGCTATCGAATGACGATAGGTCATCCCTTGTCGCCGTGACAAGGGAGAAGCGGATGCCGCGGGTCGCGGCATCCGCTTCTCTCCGCGTCTGCCCGGGTCAGAGCACGACGAGGAAGCCGAGCACGGCACTCGCGATCGACAGCACGGCGAGCACGATGGACGGCGTCGCGTTCTCCTTGCGGCGGACGTGGACGGCGATCGCGCCGACCATGACGACGGCCAGCGCCGTTGCGGCGATCGGGGTGAGGATCGGGGCGATGCCGGTCAGCAGCGGCAGAATGAGGCCGATGCCGCCGACGACCTCGGCGGCGCCGATGAGCTTGACGGTGGGATCGGCGAAGTCGTCGGCCCAGCCCATGCCGCTCGCGACGAGCGCGGGCTTGGGGCGGGCGACCTTCATCGAGCCGGCCATGATGAAGGCGAGCGCCAGGAGTCCGTTGAGGATCCAGAGGGCGATGATCATGCAGTTCTCCAGGTAGAGATCGTGTGGTCTGTTACTGTTTGTAAGCAACCCCATGATGCGTCATCTTCAGAGGGCGTACAAAAGGCACACGCATGTAAGCAGGTGACAAGCGATGACGAACACGCTGACGGTGACGGCGGCGGGCGATCCGTCCCCGACCGGCTACGAGCGCTCCTGCGAGGGCGCGGCCCCCGGCACCGACCACGGCCGTGCGATCCGCGACGTCCTCGACCGCATCGGCGACAAGTGGTCGCTCCTCGTCGTCGGCACCCTCCGCGGTGAGCGCCTGCGGTTCACGGAGCTGCAGCGGCACATCCCCGGCATCTCGCAGCGGATGCTCACCCTCACCCTGCGCCAGCTCGAGCGCGACGGGCTCATCACGCGCACCGTGCACGCCGAGGTGCCGCCGCGCGTCGAGTACGAGCTGACGGCCCTCGGCGGCACGCTCGTGCAGCTCGCCATGGCGCTCGCGGACTGGGCGATCCAGAACCACCCCCGCATCGAGGACTCCCGCGCCGCCTACGACGCCGCTCACGCGCGCTGACGCGTCGCCCGGCGACATCCCCTCCCGCCGCGGCTGCGCGGTGTCGGGTGTCCACGCCATGATGGGCGGATGGACGCTTCGTCTCGTACCTCGCTCCGTGCAAGTGCTTCGACGATGCGCGCCGAGCGGCTCCGCTCGCACCGGCTGAGCGCCCCCGCCCGCACGGTCGCCGATGCGGCGCGGCACATGCTCGCGACGCAGGCCCAGGAGTTCTGGGGCGGACGCTGGGCGGTCGCGCAGCGCACCACCGGGGCGCCGTCGCTGCGGGACGTGGACGCCGCGTTCGATCGTGGCGAGATCGTGCGGTCGTGGACGATGCGCGGCACGATCCACCTGATCCCGGCCGAGGATCTGTCGTGGGTGCTGTCGCTGACCGCCGACCGGCAGCACCGGCAGATGGCGGCGGTGCGGCGCAACGAGGCGCTCGACGACGCCGAGCTCGACCGCACCGAGGCGGCGACGCGCGCGGCGCTCGCGGGCGGCAACCGGCTCACCCGCAAGGAGCTCGCCGAGGTGTGGGAGGCCGCCGGGGTCTCGACGGCGAAGCAGCGCGGCTACCACCTGCTGGTGGCGATGTCGCTGCGCGGCGTCGTGTGCCAGGGGCCTGTCGTGCCGCGCGCCGAGGGGCCGACCCGGGAGCAGTACCTCGTGCTCACCGAGGAGTGGATCCGCGATCCCGTGACCCCCTCCGATCCGCTCGCGGAGCTCTTCGTGCGCTACATCGCCGCGCACGGCCCGGCAGGCGCGCGCGACTTCGCGTGGTGGACCAGCCTGCCGCTCGGAGTGTCGCGGGACGCCGCGGAGCGCGCCGCCGACCGGCTGACGATGGTCGGTGACGACCCCGAGCCCGCATACGTCGTCGCGGGACGCGCGCCCAGGCGGTCGCCGGCCGCGCCCGAGGTGCTCGCGCTGCCGCCCTTCGAGGAGTACTACCTGTCGTATGTCGATCGCACAGTGCCGTGCGCGCCGGAGTTCCTCGCGGCCATCGGGCCCAGCATGAACGGCATCGTGCGGCCCATCATCGTCGCCCGGGGCGAAGTGGTGGGCGTCTGGACGCACTCCGTCGCGGTCGGGCGCCATGCCGACGACCCGATCCCCGAGCTGTTCGCGCCCGGGGCGGCGAGCGACGCCGAGGTGGCGGCATCCCTCGATCGCTACCGGGAGTTCATCACCGGCTGACCGGCACCGGCGGCCCGGTTCACGCGTGGCGGTCGAGGAAGTCGTACACCTCGTTGTCGTCGACGCCGGGGAAGGCGCCACGGGGGAGCGGTGAGAACATCTGCATGTGCACGCGGGCGCTCGGCCAGGCTTTTCCCGCCCAGCGTCCGGCGACATCGGACGCGACGCGGCGGCAGCACGACTCGTCGGGGCACGTCGAGGTCGCGCGTTTCTGGGTCTCACGGCCGCGGAACCATCGGGCGTCGTCGAACGGCACGCCCACCGTGATCGAGAACTCCCCGGCCGAGGTCGAGCCGGTCTGCGTCGAGCACCAGAACGTGCCGGCGGGGGTGTCGGTGTACTGGTAGTGCTCGGTGGTCCGATTCTGCTCGTCGAAGGCCGCCCGGGCCGAGAACTTGCGGCACGCCATCTGCCCGTCGACCGCGCCGGTGACGTCCATCGGCAGCGGCAGGTCGTCGTTCTCGTACACGCGTGAGATCGCCCCCGACCCGTCGACGCGCAGGAAGTGCAGCTTGATGCCGAGGTGGTGGGTGGCGAGGTTCGTGAGGCGCATCCCTGCGGCCTCGTGGGTGACTCCGAACGCGTCGCGGAAGTCCTCGACAGCGAGGTTGCGGTCCTTCTTCGCCTGCTGAAGGAACGCCACCGACGCGGTCTCGGGCATGAGGCAGCACGCGGCGTAGTAGTTGATCTCGAGCCGCTGCTGCAGGAAGTCGGCGTAGTCGGTGGGCCGCTTGTGGCCGAGCAGGCGATGGGCCATCGCCTGCAGCGCCATCGACCGCAGACCATGCCCGCCGGGGATGGATGCCGGCGGCAGATAGATCCGGCCGTGCTCCAGGTCGGTGACCGACCGGGTGGAGTGGGGCAGGTCGTTGACGTAGATCAGCTCGAACCCGAGCTTCTCGGCCATGATGCTGACCGTGCGGTGCGTGAGCGCCCCCGACGCGTGACCCGCGGACTTGAGCTGCTTCTCGGCGAGCTTCTCGATGTCGGACAGGTAGTTGTCGCGGGCGCGCATCATGAGCCGCAGCTCCGTGTTCGCGCGCCGTGCCTCCTCAGGAGTGGCGATCGCCTCGCGCTCGCGGCGCTGCAGCTCGCGGTGCAGGCCCAGGATCGACTCGAGCGTGTCGTCGCTGATGCCCTTGGTGACCTTGACCGGAGTGACGCCGAGCTGCCGGAACACCGAGCTCGACTGCGCCCGTTCCAGCTCGATCTCCAGGGCGGCTCGGCGGTTCGGCGGCTCGGCGGACAGCAGGTCCGCGACATCGACGCCGGAGATCGATGCGATCGCCTGCAGCAGTGAGAGCTTGGGCTCGCGCTTGCCGTTCTCGATGAGGCTCAGCTGGCTGCCGGCGACCCCGACGAGGGCTCCGAGCTCGTCGAGCGTGTACCCGTGGGCGAGTCGCTGATGGCGGATGCGGTGGCCCAGGGTCGACAGTTCGAGCGAGGTCGGCGTCATTCCTTGATCGTAGCGAAAGAATCGCAACTCTTGACGCGCGGAATCGTCGGAAGAGGCATCCATCAGGCCCGAAAGTAGAGGAAGAGCACGAATCTGCACCGTCGAAATCAACGAGGAGCGACACCATGGCCCTTGCCGACATCTTCACCCGAACCGAAGGCTCGACCCCTGCGACCGCCGGGGCGGCCCGCACGACCGTGACCCGGACGTACGGCGAACTGCCCACCGTTGCGGGTGAGGGCATGGCTGCTCTGCGTGAGTGGGTCGACGAGATCGCGGCGCTCACCACGCCCGCCCGCATCCACTGGGTCGACGGCTCGCGCGCCGAGAACGACGCGCTGCTGCGCGAGCAGGTCGACGAGGGCAAGCTCATCAAGCTCAACCCGGAATGGCGACCGGGCTCGTACCTGGCCCGCTCGCACCCGAGCGACGTGGCGCGCACCGAGGGTCGCACGTTCATCGCCTCCGAGCGCGAGGAGGACGCGGGTCCCACGAACAACTGGGCGGCCCCCGACGAGATCCGCGCCACGATCACGCCGCTGTTCGAGGGCTCGATGAAGGGCCGCACGATGTACGTCGTGCCCTTCTCGATGGGTCCGGTCGGCGGTCCGCTGTCGCACATCGGCGTGCAGATCACCGACAGCGCCTACGCGGTCACCTCGATCGGCATCATGACCCGCGTCGGCACCGACGTGCTGCGCGAGATCGCCGGCGGCGCCCCGTGGGTCAAGACGGTCCATTCGGTCGGCGCGCCGCTGCAGCCCGGCCAGCACGACGTCGCGTGGCCCTGCAACGACGAGAAGTACATCGTCCACTTCCCCGAGACGCTCGAGGTGTGGTCGTTCGGCTCGGGCTACGGCGGCAACGCGATCCTCGCCAAGAAGTGCTTCGCGCTGCGCATCGCCTCGGTGATCGGCCGCAACGAGGGCTGGCTCGCGGAGCACATGCTGCTCATCCGCGTCATCGACCCCGCCGGTCGCGCCTACCACGTGGCCGCCGCGTTCCCGTCGGCCTGCGGCAAGACGAACCTCGCCATGCTGCGCCCGACGATCCCCGGCTGGCGCGTCGAGACGCTCGGCGACGACATCGCCTGGCTGCGCCCCGGCGAGGACGGGCGCCTGTGGGCCATCAACCCCGAGGCCGGCTTCTTCGGCGTCGCGCCCGGTACCGGCGAGTCGACCAACGTGACGGCGGTCGAGACGCTGTGGGGCAACACGATCTTCACGAACGTCGCGCTGCGCCCCGACGGCGACGTGTGGTGGGAGGGCCTCACGGACGAGGCGCCGGCCGAGCTCACCGACTGGGAGGGCAACCCCTGGACGCCGGCATCCGGTCGCCCCGCCGCCCACCCCAACTCGCGCTTCACCGTCGCCGCCGCGCAGTGCCCGCAGATCGCCGCCGACTGGGACGCCCCTCAGGGCGTGCCGCTGGACGCGATCCTGTTCGGCGGACGCCGCGCCACGAACGTGCCGCTCGTCGTCGAGGCCACCGACTGGACCCACGGAGTCTTCATGGGCTCGAACGTCTCGTCCGAGCGCACCGCCGCCGCCGAGGGCACCGTCGGCGAGCTGCGCCGCGACCCGTTCGCGATGCTGCCGTTCTGCGGATACAACATGGCGGACTACTTCGGCCACTGGCTGAAGGTCGGGCAGCAGCTGCGCTTCGACCGGGCGCCGCGCGTGTTCCAGGTGAACTGGTTCCGCAAGGGCACGGACGGTCGCTTCCTGTGGCCGGGCTTCGGCGACAACTCGCGCGTCATCGACTGGATCATCCGACGCATCGAGGGCGAGGTCGGCGCCGTCGACAGCCCCATCGGCCGTCTCCCGCACACCGAGGACCTCGACCTGGACGGCATCGACGTGCCGCAGGCCGACCTCGACGAGCTCTTCGCCGTCGACCCGCAGCTGTGGCTGCACGAGGCCGACCTGACCGAGGAGTTCTACCGCACCTTCGAGGGCCGCGTCCCGGCGCCGCTGTGGGCCGAGCTCGCAGCGCTGCGCTACCGTCTGCAGCGCGCCTGACTCGGGGGAGTGGATGCCCCGGCCTGACCTGTGCGGTGGCCGGGGCATCCGCTTCTCTTGAGGAGGGTGCTCAGACCAGGAGCTGGTGCTTCGCCAGATCCCGGTACAGCGGCGTCGTCTGCACGAGCTCGGAGTGGGTGCCCTGACCGACGACCCGGCCGTGGTCCATGACGACGATGTGGTCGCTGTCGACGACCGTCGACAGGCGGTGTGCGATCACGATGAGCGTGCGCCCGGCCGCGACCGCGTCGATCGCCTCGCGCATGCGCTGCTCGTTGAGGCCGTCGAGCGACGACGTCGACTCGTCGAGGAGCAGGATCGGGGGAGCGGCCAGCAGCGCCCGGGCGATCGCGAGGCGCTGGCGCTCGCCGCCGGACAGCATGACTCCCGATTCGCCGACGGGGGCGTCGACGCCGAGCGGGTTGCGGTCGAGCACCTCGCCGAGGTTGACGGCGCGCAGCACCTCTTCGCACTCCGCGTCGGAGGCCTCGGGCGACGCGAGCCGCAGGTTGTCGCCGATCGTGCCGGCGAGGGTGGGGGCGTCCTGCTCGACGTACCCGAGCTGCGCGCGCAGGGCGTCGCGGTCGAGGGTGCGCACGTCGTCGCCGCCGAGCAGGATCGCGCCGTCCGTCGGGTCGTAGAACCGCTCGATCAGGGCGAGTGTCGTGCTCTTGCCGGCGCCCGAGGGCCCGACGAGCGCGACGCGGGCGCCGCGCGGCACGGTGAACGAGACGCCGCGCAGCACGTCGCCGGCGGCGTCGAGGGATGCCGCCGGCTCCGGCTGTCCGTCCGGTCCGGTGCCGTCGCCGAGCGCGATGACGGACGTGTCGACGTGTGCGCTCTCCAGCACCGCCAGGGCCTCGGACTCCGCCTTGCGACGGGCCGCGACCACGTTCTCGGGGTACCGGAAGCGCACGTCGCGGAACTCGATCGCCGCGGCCGACGAAGCGGCCGGTCCCTGAGCCTGCCGAAGGGACGCATCCTCCCGGACGCGGGCGGCGATCGCTGTGTCGTCCTGCGCCTCGACGGGGAGGTCGAGCACCTCCTGGATGCGGCCGAGGGCGCCCAGCGCCTGGCTCACCGAGGTGATGGCGCCGAAGAACGAGCCGAGCGGCGCGATCAGCATGAACAGGAACATGATGAAGGTCACGAGGCTGGCGATCGTCAGGGCGCCGGTCGCGACGCGGAAGCCGCCGAGGCCGATGACCACCAGCAGCGACACCTGGAGGGCGATGCCCGCGATCGGCACGACGAGGGCCGAGACCTTCGCGATGCGCACGCCCACGTCGAAGGCGTCGGTGGCCTGTGCGGTGACCGACGTGATCTCGCGCTCGGTCGCGCCCGAGGCCCGGACGGTGCGGATGGAGCCCACGGCACGCTCGACGCCCGAGGCGAGTTCACCGACCTTCTCCTGCTGCTCGGTCGAGGCGGTCCGGATGCGGCCGCTCAGAGAGACGACGCCGAGGACCGAGATGCCGATCACGAGCACGATGATGCCGAGCAGCAGCGGGTCGATGACCGCCATCGCGATCAGCGCCCCGACGAACAGCAGCGCGTTGCCGATCGAGTCGGCCAGGCCCTGCGTCAGCGCGGCGTAGAGGAGGGTGGTGTCGCTGCCGACGCGCGAGACCAGGTCGCCGGTCCGGCGTGCGTCGAACTCGCTGATCGGCAGGTGCAGGATGCGTGCGATGAGCCGGCGACGGCTGGAGTACACGACCGCGGTGCCGGTGCGCTGCAGCAGGTAGTGCTGATACCCCGAGATGAGCGATCCCAGGATCACGAATCCGACGAGGGCCCACACCAGCAGGCCCAGGTCGAGGTTGTTCTCGACGCGCGTGATCACCTGACCGACCAGCAGCGGCTGCACCAGTGAGGCGCCGGCGCTCAGGATGCTGAGCACGATGACGACGGCGATCGTCGCCTTGTGCTCGAACAGGTAGGGGAGCAGTTGGCGGAAGGTCGCGCGCGGGCCTTCCTGCTTGCCGCGTCGGGAGCGGCCGCCGCGCGCGCGGGGCACGGGACGATCGGCGTCTGTGGGGGCGGGTGCTTCGTCGAGTTCGGCGGAGGGCATGGGTGTACCTCGTTCGTGAAGGGGCTTACATTCGACCGTACTTCTTGTGGACGGCCTGTCTGCTCACGCCGAGGGCGCTCGCGATCGCCTGCCACGAGAAGCCGAGGTTGCGGGCCTTGCGCACCTGCGCCTCCTCGGCGCGGGCGAGCTCACGGCGCACCTCGGCGAGGCGGTGCAGCTCGGCGAGGGGTTCACGCCCGCCGGCGGCCCCGATCAGGGTCGTCAGTTCGTCGCCGCTCATCCCGTCGCCTCTCGCTCTCGGAGTCGGACGTCGCGGTCCGCGACCTCCGGCGTCAACCATAGTTGACGCATTCTGGAGCGTCAACTTCTATTGACGGTCTGCGCGGGCATGTCGGGGCCGGGCGCTAGGGTTGTGCGGTGCCTGCCCCCGTGATTTCAGCGTCGAACCTCGCCAAGGCCTACAAGGTCAAAGGCAAGCCCGACTTCGTCGCCGTCGACGGACTCTCGTTCGAGGTGGCTCCCGGCGAGTCCTTCGGCCTGCTCGGGCCGAACGGCGCCGGCAAGTCGACCACCATGAAGATGATCGGCGCCGTCTCGACCCGCTCGGGCGGAGACCTGTCGATCCTCGGCCTGGACCCCGATCGCTACGGGCCCGAGATCCGCTCGCGCCTGGGCGTCGTGCCCCAGCAGGACAACCTCGACGGCGAGCTCAACGCACGCGAGAACCTGTACATCTACGGCCGCTACTTCGGCCTCCCCGGCAAGGTGTGCCATCAGAAGGCCGACGAGCTGCTCGCCTTCGCGCAGCTCGACGACAAGGCCAAGAGCAAGGTCGACGCACTCTCGGGCGGCATGAAGCGCCGGCTGACGATCGCGCGCGGGCTCATCAACGACCCGCGCATCCTGCTGCTCGACGAGCCCACGACGGGGCTGGACCCGCAGGCGCGCCACGTGCTGTGGGACCGTCTGTTCCGCCTGAAGGAGCGCGGCACCACCCTCGTGCTCACGACGCACTACATGGACGAGGCCGAGCAGCTGTGCGACCGCCTCATCGTGGTCGACAAGGGCCGCATCATGGCCGAGGGCACCCCGGCCTCGCTCATCCGCGAGCACTCCAGCCGTGAGGTGCTCGAGGTGCGCTTCGGCTCCGACCGCAACCAGCAGGTCGCTCCGCAGTTGGAGGGCATCGGCGACCGCGTCGAGGTGCTGCCCGACCGCATCCTGGTCTACGCCCACAACGGCGAGGCGGCCCTCGAAGCCGTCACTCATCGCGGGCTCACGCCGCTCACGTCACTGGTGCGCCGTTCGAGCCTCGAAGACGTGTTCCTGCGCCTGACCGGAAGGTCGCTGATCGAATGAGCTCGCGAGAAGACCCGCCCGGCGAGCCGGTGGAGCGGGGGATGCCGTCGTCCGGCGCCGCCCCGACGATGGCCGCGCCGCCCACGACCGAAGAGCTTCGCGCGGAGGCGATGGAGTGGGGCCGCAAGCCGCGCGGGCTCGGCACCTGGTACGTCACCGAGCACATGATCCGCGCCATGCGCGCATACGGCTGGACGATCGTGGTCGGCGCCCTCGGGCAGCCGATCCTGTACCTGCTGGGCCTCGCTGTCGGCCTGGCGGCGCTCATCGGCGCCCCGATCCAGGACGGCTCGCAGACGGTCCCGTACCTGGTGTTCGTCGCGCCCGCGCTGCTCATGACGGCCGCGATCTCGGTCGCGACCGAGGAGTTCTCGTTCCCGGTGATGGCCGGCTTCAAGTGGCGCCGGTTCTTCTACGGCTTCAGCGCCTCGCCGCTGTCGCCGGGGCAGATCGCCGGGGGCGTGGTGATGGGCGCCGCCGCGCGCATGGTCGTCGTGGTCGTCG
Source organism: Microbacterium sp. NPDC058389 (assembly GCF_042722305.1). NCBI lineage: Bacteria > Bacillati > Actinomycetota > Actinomycetes > Micrococcales > Microbacteriaceae > Microbacterium > Microbacterium sp. NPDC058389. Next base: position 51,159 of record NZ_JBHXJQ010000018.1, on the reverse strand, counting down.
CCTACTACGCGCTCATCTGGATCTTCGGCGCGGTGCCGCACCCGGAGACGGGCTGGCTGACGATCCCGATCGGCGTGCTGGCGGGCCTCTCATTCGGCATTCCCTACATGGCATACGCCGCCTCGATCACCGAGGACAAGGGGCAGTTCGCGCTCGTGCAGCGGTTCATCTTCATGCCGATGTTCCTGTTCTCGGGCACCTTCTACCCGCTCGACACCCTGCCGCTGTGGCTGCAGTGGATCGGCTGGGTCTCGCCGCTGTGGCACGCGTCCGAGCTCGGGCGCATCGTCACGTACGGCAAGCCGGCCGACCCGTTCGCGGTGCTCGTCCACGTCGTGTTCCTGCTCGTGCTCGCGGTGGGCGGCTATCTCGTCGCCCGGCGGCTGTTCCAGAGGAGGCTCGGCGAATGACCGTCATGACCGAGGTTCCGGTCCGCTCCGGCGGCGTGCGCGCGCTGTGGGCGGGCAACCCGCAGGCCGTCGTGCAGCGCGGGCTGATCGCGGCGCGCTCGTCGAGCTGGGCGGTCGTGCTGTCGGGCTTCTTCGAGCCGGTGTTCTATCTGCTGTCGATGGGCATCGGCATGGGGGCGCTGATCGGCGACGTCACGACGTCCGGCGGCGTCGAGGTGAGCTACGCGGCCTTCATCGCGCCCGCGCTCCTGGCGACGTCGGCGATGAACGGCGCGATCTACGACTCGACGTGGAACGTCTTCTTCAAGCTCAACTACGGCAAGCTCTACGAGGGCATGCTGGCGACCTCGCTCGGCCCGCTGGACGTGGCGCTCGGCGAGATCCTCTACGCGCTGCTGCGGGGACTGCTGTACGCGACCGGGTTCATGGTCATCATGCAGCTGCTCGGGCTCAACCTGTCGTGGACGGCGATCCTCGCGATCCCCGCGGTGCTGCTCATCGCGTTCGGCTTCGCCAGCCTGGGCATGGCCGTGACCAGCTACATGAAGACGTTCCAGCAGATGGACTGGATCAACTTCGTGCTGCTGCCGATGTTCCTCTTCTCGGCGACGCTGTTCCCCATCACGGCGTACCCGGAATGGATCCAGGCCGTCATCATGGCGTTCCCGCTGTGGCACGGCGTCGAGCTGGTGCGAGGTCTGACGACCGGCATCCTCACCCCCGACATGTGGTGGCACGTGCTCTACTACGTCGTCATGGTCGCCGTCGGCCTGGTGTTCACGACCAAGCGCCTGCGCGCCCTCTTCCTGGACTGACCCGGGCGAACGAACGGGGGATGCCGCGGCTCATCGAGCCGCGGCATCCCCCGTTCGCCGTGATCTGTGCGACTAGAGCGAGCCGGTCACCCCGACGCCGAGGTCGGCGTCGTAGTCGACGTCCTTGGTCTCGGGGGTGAAGATCAGCGCGATGAAGGTCAGGATGCTCATCGCCGACAGGTAGATGCCCACGAGCACCGGGCTGCCGCCGGCCGCAGCCCACAGCGCCACCGCGACGATCGGTGCGAGGGCCGCGCCGAGGATCGACGACACGTTGTACGAGATCGCGGAGCCCGAGTACCGCACGTTGGTGGGGAACAGCTCGGGCAGGATCGCACCCATCGGTCCGAACGTCGCGCCCATCAGCATGAAGCCGAAGACGAGGAAGGCCTGCACCATCGCGCCGGTGAACTTGGGGTCCGCCTGTGGCAGCAGGAAGAGGTTGAACGTGAGACCGAACACGACGATGAGCGCGGTCACCCACAGCAGCAGCCGGCGCCGGCCGATCGCGTCGGCGATCGGTCCCGACAGCAGCGTGAAGATGCCGAAGAACACCACGCCGATGATCTGCATCAGCACGAAGTCGGTGTAGCCGAAGCCGAGGCCGGGGACGTAGCTCGCCGCGTCGAAGGCGGTTCCGGATGCCTCCGCCGCCGCCTTCGCGCCCTCCAGGGTCGCCTTCGTGCCGTACGACAGGGTGAAGTTCGTCATCAGGTAGAAGAGCACGTACGTCGCGAGCATGACGAACGTGCCGAGGATCAGGTGCCACCAGTGCTTGCGGATGACGGTGCCGAGCGGGAACTTGCGGATCGCGCCCTTCTGCTCGGCCTTGACGAACGTCTCGGACTCGACCAGGCGCAGTCGCACCCACAGGCCGATGATGACCATCACCGCCGAGAACAGGAACGGCACGCGCCAGCCCCATGCCAGGAACTCGGCCGACCGCTGGGCGGCGCCTTCGGGGTGGGGGAGGGCGAAGTTGATCGCGAGGAAGATCGAGTTCGCGATGATGAAGCCCAGCGGCGCACCCAGCTGCGGGAAGGTGCCGTAGCAGGCGCGCTTGCCCTTCGGCGCGTTCTCGGTGGCCACGAGCGCGGCACCCGACCACTCGCCGCCGAGAGCGAAGCCCTGAGCGAGTCGCAGGACGAGGAGCAGCAGCGCGGCCCACCAGCCGATCTCGTTGAACGTCGGCAGGCAGCCGATGAGGAACGTCGCGATTCCCATGGTGAGCAGCGATGCGACGAGCGTCGCCTTGCGGCCGAACCGGTCGCCGAAGTGGCCGAACACGACGGCGCCGAGGGGCCGCGCGATCATGGCCGCCCCGAAGACGCCGAACGAGGCGAGGAGCGCCGTGGTGTCGTTGCCGGTCGGGAAGAACAGGATGGGGAAGACGAGGACGGCGGCGGTCGCGTAGACGTAGAAGTCGTAGAACTCGATCGTCGTGCCGATGAGGCTCGCGAGGATGACGCGGGAACGGGGGTTGGCGGGAGCCGTGGGGGTCACGGCGGCGGTGCTGGGGGAGGTCATATTCACCTGGGCATGCGCGGGGCGGAGCATCCGGGTGGGATGCGGCGGTGGGCGGACGCCCGGCGCAGGATGACGCGTCAGGCGGCACTGCACTGGATCACCGTGCGTGCCGGCGTTGTCGCGCGGCACGAAGATCAAGCCTACTCCCGAGGCGGCGTCCCGGTCTCGGAACGTGGAAAGCGGATGCCGCACGGACGACCTTCAGTCTGCCGAAAGGTTGGCTCGAAAAGGCGTAGGCTGAGCGCCATGGACACTCTCATCTCGATCCTCCACGTGGGCACCGCGGTGTTCATCGTCGGCCCGATGGCGATCATCCCGATGACCGGCCTGCGGGCGCTCCGCTCGGGCAACGCCGCCCAGGTGAAGACCCTCGCCACCTCGACCATGATCTTCTCGTGGCTGTCGCTGCTGACCTTCGTCTTCGGGTTCGGGGCCATGTCGATGGCGCCCGAGGAGTACAACCTCTCGTTCACGACCCCCTGGATCCTGTGGTCGTCGATCCTCTACGTCATCGCGTTCCTGCTCAACGTGATCGTCGTCGTCCCGCAGATGCGCAAGGCGGCCGCCGCCATCGCCGAGGCACCCGAGGGCGCTGCGGCGACCAAGCCCACCGGCTACGGCGCGATCGCCGCGAGCAACGGGATCGCGTCCCTGCTGCTGGTGGTGGTCGTGGTGCTCATGATCTGGAAGCCCTGACGCCGGATACCGAAAGGGGATGCCGCGGCCGGGGCCGCGGCATCCCCTTGTCGTTTCTCGGGGTGCTGCCGGTCACTGAGCCTGTCGGAGTGCGCGCAGCACGAGGGCGGTGCGGATCGCGGCGTCGGCGGCTTCGAACCCCTTGTCCTCCACGGAGCCCGGGAGGCCCGCGCGGGCGATGCCTTGCGCCTCGTCGTCGAGCGTCAGCACGCCGAACCCGACCGGCTTGCCGGTGTCGAGGGCGACGCGCGTGAGGCCGTCGGTGGCGGCGTTCGACACGAACTCGAAGTGCGGAGTGCCGCCGCGGATGATGACGCCCAGCGCCACCGCCGCGTCGGCGCCGGCCTCGAGTGCGGCCTTCGCGACCACCGGCAGCTCGAATGAGCCCGGCACACGCACCACGCGGGAGGTCGCGCCGGACCCGTCGAGCGCGCGCTGCGCGCCGGCGATGAGGCCGTCGGTGATCGTCTCATGCCACGTGCCGGCGATCACGACGACGTCGAGACCCGTCGCGTCGACCGTTGCGGTCGCCTGGGGAGCGCCCTTGCCGCTCATGCCTGTGCTCCTTCGTTGTGCGTCGCGCTGTCGTGCATGTTCGCCAGGGCGTCGGCGAAGTCCTCGTCGGCGATGATGTGGCCCATGCGGTCGCGCTTGGTGGCGAGGTACTGGTGGTTGTTCGGGCCGACGCCGACCAGCAGCGGCACCTGCTCGACGATCTCGAGGCCGAGCTCGCGCAGCTGCTTCACCTTGTCGGTGTTGTTCGTCAGCAGACGCACCTTCTCGACGCCGAGATCCGTGAGGATGCCGGCGGCCGCGGCGTAGTCGCGCGCATCGGCCGGCAGGCCCAGCGCCAGGTTCGCGTCGACCGTGTCGAGCCCGCGCTCCTGCAGGGAGTAAGCGCGCAGCTTGTTGATGAGGCCGATGCCGCGTCCTTCGTGGCCGCGCATGTAGATGACGACGCCGCCGTCCTGCTCGATCGCGTCGAGGGCGGCCTCCAGCTGCGGACCGCACTCGCACTTGAGCGAGCCGAACGCCTCGCCGGTCAGGCACTCCGAGTGCACGCGCACGAGGGGCGCCTCGTCGAGCTCGCCCGAGACGACGGCGATGTGGTCGGTGCCGGTGATGCGGTCCTTGTACGCGAGGAAGCGGAACGAGCCGTGCGCGGTGGGCACGTGGGCCTCGGCGCGCAGGCTCACGCGGCGCTTGTGGGCGTTGCGGATGGCGGGGTCGCACGGCGCGTGCTCGTCGAGGTAGGCGGCGAGCTGCTCGATCGTGATGACCGGGATGCCGTACTCGGCGCCGAGCTCCTGCAGACCGGGCAGGCGCATCATGCTGCCGTCCTCGGCGACGACCTCGCCGATGACGCCGACGGGCGCCAGCTCGGCGAGCTTCATGAGCTCGACGGCGGCTTCGGTGTGGCCGGCGCGCTCGCGCACGCCGCCGTCGACGGCGCGCAGCGGCAGGATGTGGCCCGGGCGGATGACGCTCGTCGGCGTGGAGTCGGGATCTGCCAGCACGTTGAGGGTGTGGGCGCGGTCGGTGGCGCTGATGCCCGTCGAGACGCGGTCGGAGGCGTCGACGCTCACCGTGTAGGCGGTGCCGCGGGCGTCCTCGTTGTTCTCGACCATGGGCGGCAGGTCGAGGCGATCGGCCCAGTCCGCCGGCATCGGCGCGCACAGGAATCCGCTCGTCCAGCGGACGGTCCACGCCACCCACTCGGGGGTGGCGAGCTGGGCCGACAGGATGACGTCGCCCTCGTTCTCGCGGTTCTCATCGTCGGCGACGATGACGGGCCGGCCGGCGCGCAGCGCCTCCAGGGCCTCGGGGATGGTGGCAAGGCTCATCGCGAGCCTCCTTCCGTGGAAAAAGCCAGCAGGCGCTGCACGTGGCGCGCGAGGATGTCTGTCTCGAGGTTGACGCGGTCACCCGCCGTGCGGGCGCCGAGGGTGGTCGCGGCGAGGGTCTCGGGGATCAGCGAGACCTCGAACCACGCTTCGGCAGGCTCGGTGGCCGGGCTCGCGTCGCTGACGGTGAGCGAGACGCCGTCGACGGCGATCGAGCCCTTGTCGACGACGAGGGGGGCGAGCGCCGCGGGCAGCGAGATCCGCAGCACCTGCCACTGGGCGCCGGGGCGCACCTCGAGCACCTCGCCGGTGCCGTCGATGTGGCCCTGCACGATGTGGCCGCCGAGGCGGCCGTGCGCGGCGGTCGCGCGCTCCAGGTTGACGGCGCGTCCCGGGGCGATCCCGGCGAGCGTCGACATGTCGAGGCTCTGCTTCATGACGTCGGCGGTGAACCAGTCGGGGCCTTGATCGACGACGGTGAGGCACACGCCGCTGACCGAGATTGAGTCGCCGTGTGCGGCATCCGACACGGCCTTCGGGCCGCGGACGGTCACGCGCACGCCGTCACCCGACGGCTCGACCGCGGTGACCTCGCCGATCTCTTCGACGATTCCGGTGAACATCAGTCGTCTCCTTCGTTGTGTCCCTGAGCTTCTGCTTCCGGTCCCTGGGCTTCTGCTTCCGGTCCCTGAGCCTGTGCTTCGGGTCCCTGGGCTTCTGCTTCCGGTCCCTGAGCCTGTCGAAGGGCCGCGACGTACAGCACGTCGTCGCCGAGGGGGATCACGGATGCCACGTCCAGCCGCCGCGCCTGCCCGATGGTCGTCGCGCCGATGTCGCGCAGCGCCAGCCGATCGCCGCCCAGCAGCACCGGGGCGACGTACACGAGGACCTCGTCGGCGAGGCCGGCGCGCAGGAACGAGCTGGCGACGGCAGGACCGCCCTCGACGAACACCCGCTGCACGCCCTGCACCCGCAGGTCTTCGAGCATCGCGGGGAGGTCGCCGGGGTACTGCCGGAAGGCGTGCGGGTGCTTCCGCACCGCCGCGTCCTCGGGGACCGGGCGTGCGCCGACGACGACGGGGACCGGCTGGTGGGGGAGCAGCGAGCCGTCCTCGGCGCGCGCCGTGAGCGCAGGGTCGTCGGCCAGCAGCGTGCCGGTGCCCACGACGATCGCGTCGGCCTGCGACCGGCGCCGGTGCACGTCGGCGCGAGCGGCCGGGCCGGTGATCCACTGGCTGGTGCCGTCGGCGGCCGCGGCGCGCCCGTCGAGGCTCTGCGCCCACTTGACGGTCACGTGCGGACGGCCGAGCCGCTGAACGGTGAGCCACGAGTCCAGCAGTGCGGTCGCCTCGTCGGCCAGCAGCCCGGCCTCGACGTCGACGCCCGCCTCGCGCAGGCGCACGGCACCGCCCGAGGAGTGGTCGCCTGGATCCGACACCGCGTACACGACGCGCGCTACGCCCGCGGCGATGAGCGCCTCCGAGCAGGGGCCGGTGCGGCCGGTGTGGTTGCAGGGCTCGAGGGTGACGACGGCGGTCGCGCCGCGCGCGGCGCCGGGCGCCAGCTTCGACAGCGCGTCGACCTCTGCGTGCGGAGTGCCGGCACCGCGGTGCCAGCCCTCGGCGAGCGCCTCGCCGGTGGGCGACAGCAGCAGCGCGCCGACCTGCGGGTTCACGCCGCGTGGCCCGTTCGCGGCGATCGTCAGCGCGCGACGCATCGCGTCGTGTTCCGCTGTGCTCGCCATCCGGCCGTGACCTCTCGCTCGTCTGCTGAGGCTCCGGGCAACGGGAAGCGGCGGCGCGCGCGACGCCGCTCGTGCTGCCTCCCATCCGGACTAGCGACGATCGCTCGTCGCATCACCGTCGGTTCCGGAATTCCACCGGATCGACCTCGGCTCACCCTGTCGGACAGGATGGATGCCTCGGCTCGCGGACTCTCACCGCCGGTTCGGATTCACACCGACCCCGGAGCACGTTGATGCTCTCGAGTGTAGTCAACGCGGCATCCGGCCATTCATTCCATGTCTTCGCATGAAGCCGGGGGATCGGGGCGGGGCGCGGCCCGATGTCGTCGGAGCGGCATAGCCTGGGGTGGGGACGGTGAGGCATGTGACGACGACACGGGGATTCGACGAGCTGGTCGCGCGACCGTACGCGGACGTGCTGATCATCGGGGGCGGCATCAACGGGCTCGCCACCTTCCGCGACCTGGCGCTGCAGGGCGTCGATGTGGCGCTGGTCGAACGCGACGACTTCGTGAGCGGCGCGTCCGCGGCGTCGTCGCACATGATCCACGGCGGCATCCGCTACCTCGAGAACGGCGAGTTCCGCCTCGTGCACGAGGCGGTCACCGAGCGCAACGCGCTGCTGCGCACCGCGCCGCACTATGTGCGGCCGCTGCAGACCACCATCCCGATCTTCTCGACCTTCTCGGGCGTGCTGACGGCCCCGCTGCGGTTCCTGCGCCACGGCAAGGGCAAGCCGCGCGAGCGCGGGGCGGCGCTCATCAAGATCGGCCTGGTGATCTACGACTCGTTCTCACGCGGCGGCGGGCTGTTCCGCGGCGGCACCGTGCCACGGCACACCTTCCACGGGCGCCGGCGCTCGCTCGCCCTGCTGCCCGCGCTCAACCCCGGCGTGAAGTACACGGCGACGTACTGGGACGCCTCACTCCACGATCCGGAGCGTCTCGCGCTCGACGTGCTCCGCGACGGCCGCGCGGCCGGCGACGACGGCGCCGAGCCCGGCGCGGGCAGGGCCCGGGCGGCCAACTACACCGCGGCCGTCGGCACGCAGGGCGGCCACGTGCTGCTGCGCGACGCCGAGACGGGGCGCGAGACGCCGTTCGCGGCATCCGTCGTCCTCAACGCGAGCGGGCCGTGGACCGACCTCACGAACCTCTCCCTCGGCGACCCGACCCGCTACATGGGCGGTACCAAGGGCTCGCACGTCGTGCTCGACCATCCTGAGCTGCTGGCGGCGACGGGCGGCCGCGAGCTGTTCTTCGAGAACGAGGACGGCCGCATCGTGCTCATCTACCCCCTCAAGGGGCGGGTGCTCGTCGGCACCACCGACCTCGAGCACGACATGCGCGACCCGGTCGTGTGCACCGAGGCCGAGGTCGACTACTTCATCGACCTGATCGCACAGGTGCTCCCGGAGATGCCGGTCGATCGTGCGCAGATCGTCTACCGCTTCGCGGGGGTCAGGCCGCTGCCGGGGCACGGTGACCTCGCGCCCGGCTTCGTGTCGCGCGACTACCGCGTCGAGGCGGAGTCCCTCGCAGGCGGCCAGGCCACGGTGCTCAGCCTCGTCGGCGGCAAGTGGACCACCTTCCGCGCGTCGGCCGAGCACCTCGCCGACCGCGCCCTCGAGCTGCTCGCGCAGCCGCGCCGGCGCTCCACCAAGGGCATGCCGATCGGCGGTGGACTCGGCTATCCGACCACCGAGCGGGCGCGCCAGCAGTGGATCGCCGCGCACGCCGGCGACCTGCCCGCCGCGCGCGCGGCGACGCTGCTCGACAGATACGGCACGGTGGCGGCAGCCGTCATCGGGGCGATCGCCGCCGATCCCGACGACGCCGCGCTCGAGCATGCGCCAGGCTACTCGTCGGGAGAGCTGCGCTACCTCGCCACCGCGGAGTCGGTCGTGCACCTCGACGATCTGCTGCTGCGCCGCACCTCGCTCGCCTTCACCGGCGGCGCCACGCGGGAGGCCGCGGCCGAGGTCGCCGCCGCGGTCGCCCCAGACCTCGGCTGGGACCCCGCACGCACGGCTGCAGAGGTCGAGCGTGGACTGGCCCGCGTGCACGCCGCCGACCCCGCCTGGGCCGGGGCCGCTGCTCGATAGACCGGCCGGGCGATAGCCTGGCGGGCACCGGACCCGGCGCCGCCGCCGGAGAGATGGAGACGACGTTGTCCGACCACGTTCTGGCGATCGACCAGGGCACGACCTCTACCCGCGCCATCGTGTTCGACCGGGACGGCGCAGTCGTCGCGGTCGCCCAGCGCGAGCACGAGCAGATCTTTCCGCGCGCCGGGTGGGTCGAGCACGATCCCGTCGAGATCTGGACCAGCGCCGAGTGGGTGATCGCGTCCTGCCTCACGCGCGCCGGCATCACGGCCTCCGATGTCGCGGCGATCGGCGTGACCAACCAGCGCGAGACCGCGATCGTGTGGGAGAAGCGCACCGGGCGGCCGGTGCACAACGCCGTCGTGTGGCAGGACACGCGCACGCAGCCGCGCATCGACGCGCTGGTCGCGTCGGGGGCGGGCGACCGGTTCACAGAGCTCACCGGCCTGCCGCTCGCGACGTACTTCTCGGCGTCGAAGGTCGCGTGGATCCTCGACAACGTCCCGGGCGCCCGCGCCGCCGCCGAGGCCGGCGATCTGCTGTTCGGCACACCTGACACGTGGGTGGTGTGGAACCTCACGGGCGGCGCCCGCGGCGGCATCCACGTCACCGACGTCACCAACGCGTCGCGCACGCTCCTCATGGACCTGAGCACCCTCGACTGGTCCGACGAGCTGCTCGGCGTCTGGGGCATCCCGCGCGCGATGATGCCCGAGATCCGGTCGTCGTCCGAGGTCGTCGGCCACTCGCAGCTGCCGTCGGTGCTCGACGGCGTCCCGATCGCGGGGATCCTCGGCGACCAGCAGGCCGCGACGTTCGGACAGGCCGCGTTCGACGCGGGCGAGTCCAAGAACACGTACGGCACCGGCAACTTCCTGCTCGTGAACACCGGGACCGAGATCGTGCGGTCCCAGAGCGGGCTCATCACGACCGTGGGCTACCGCATCGGCGACGAGCCCGCGCACTACGCGCTGGAGGGATCGATCGCCGTCACCGGGTCGCTCGTGCAGTGGCTGCGTGACAACCTCGGCATCATCCAGCGCTCCGAGGACGTCGAGACGCTCGCCGCGAGCGTCGACGACAACGGCGGCGCCTACTTCGTGCCGGCCTTCTCGGGGCTGTTCGCACCGTACTGGCGGCCCGACGCGCGCGGGGCGCTCGTCGGCCTGACCCGCTACGTCAACAAGGCGCACATCGCGCGCGCCGCACTCGAGTCCACCGCGTTCCAGACCCGTGACGTCATCGACGCCGTCGTCGCCGACACCGGCCGCGGGCTCGACGAGCTGCGCGTGGACGGCGGCATGACCCGTGACGACCTGCTCATGCAGTTCCAGGCCGACATCCTGGGCATCCCCGTCGTGCGCCCCAAGGTGGTCGAGACCACGGCGCTCGGCGCGGCGTACGCGGCGGGCCTCGCGACCGGCGTGTGGCGCGACCTCGACGAGCTGCGCGCCCACTGGCGCGAGGACGCCCGCTTCGAACCGCGGATGCCGGCCGACGAACGGGAGCGCCGGTACCGGCAGTGGCGCAAGGCCGTGTCGAAGTCCCTCGACTGGGTGGACGACGACGCCCGCGTGCTGATGGGCACGACCGAAGGCTGAGCCCGGCTACTTCAGCAGCCGCGACAGGCGTCGGTCGGCGAGGATCTTGCCCCCGGTCTGACAGGTCGGGCAGTACTCGAGCGAGTTGTCGGCGAAGAAGACGCTGCGCACCTCGTCGCCGCAGACGGGGCAGGTCTCGCCGCGGCGGCCGTGCACCTGCATGCCGCGCCGCTTCGCGTCCTTGAGGTCGGCCGGAGGCTTGCCGGATGCCTCGGCCACGGCATCCCGCAGCGTCGAGGTCATGGCGTCGAACAGCCGGGTCACGTCGTCGTCCGAGAGCGACGACGCCAGCGCATAGGGCGACATCTTGGCCGCGTGCAGGATCTCGTCGGAGTAGGCGTTGCCGACCCCGGCGATGATCGACTGGTCGCGCAGCACGCCCTTGATCTGCGTGCGGCGGCCGCTCAGCAGCCCGGCGAACGCATCGCGCGTGAACGACGGGTCGAGCGGGTCGGGGCCCAGCCGGGCGATGCCGGGAACGTCGGCGGGGTCGCGCACGACGTAGTACGCGAGCGACTTCTTGGTGCCCGCCTCGGTGAGGTCGAAGCCGGAGCCGTCTGACAGCGCGACCCGGAGCGCGATCGGTGTCTTGCCGGGGCGGATGATCGTCTTCGGCAGCTCGTCGTACCATCGCAGCCATCCGGCCTTCGCCAGATGGAACACCAGGTGCGGCCCGGTGGTCGCGAGATCGATGAACTTCCCGTGCCGCGTCGCACCGGTGATCTCGGTGCCCTTCAGCGCCTCGATCGGGGGATCGTAGGTCTTGAGCGCGGCGATGTTGGCGACGGTGGCACGCTCGATGCCCACACCGGCGAGCCGCCCTCCGAGGAAGTCGACGAGCCCCTGCACCTCCGGCATCTCAGGCATGCGCTCATCCTGCCACGCCGCCCCGACACGCGGGCTGCGATCATGCCGCGCCGCCGCGCGTCAGGCGTCCAGTACCGGCCAGGGCTGCGGCATCCGATCGTCCGACGCGAGCAGTCCTGCGATCCAGCCGTCGTCGCGGCCTCGCGGACCTGCGAGCGCCTGGCGCAGCAGACCTTCGTAGCGGAATCCGAGTGCCCGCGCCACGCGCGCCGATGCGACGTTGCCGGCCACGGCGCGCCATTCGATCCGCACCAGGCCCAGCCCCTCGGAACCGAAGCCCCAGTCGATGACGGCCCGTGCCGCCTCGCGGAGGTGCCCGCCGCCGCGCGCGTCGGGAGCGATCCAGTAGCCGATCTCGCCGGCGCCCTTTCCATCGACGCGGTAGAAGCCGATCGTGCCGATCAGGCGCACGCCCTCACGGATCACCCACGTGAGGTGGACGCCGCTCTCCCAATCCAGCGGAACCCGCTCGACGAAGGCCTCGGCGTCGCTCCGCCGGTACGGGGAGGGGATCGGCGTGAAGCGCTGGATGTCGGCGTCCTGGCACGCCTCGAAGAGGGCGTCGACGTCGTCCGCATCGGGCAGCGTCAGCTCGAGCCGGGACGTGCGAAGGCTGACCGGTTCCATGTCGGAGAGATGCGCGTCAGCGTGCGCGACGCAGCAGGCCCACCTTGTCGTACACGTCGGCGAGGGTGCGGTTCGCGACCTCCTCGGCCTTCGCCGCGTTCACCGCGAGGACGCGGTCGAGCTCGGCGGGGTCGTTGAGCATCTCCAGGGCGCGCTCGCGCACCGGGCCGAACTCGTTCACGACGACCTCGGCGAGCCCCTTCTTGAAGTCGCCGTAACCGCGCCCTGCGTACTCGTCCTCGATCGCGGGGATCTGTCGGCCGGTCAGAGCCGCGTAGATCACCAGCAGGTTCGAGACGCCGGGCTTGTTCTCGCGGTCGTAGCGGACCGAGCCCTCGGAGTCGGTGACGGCGCGCATGACCTTCTTGGCGGACTTCGACGGGTCGTCGAGCAGCCACAGCACGCCGGCATCCGACTCCGCCGACTTCGACATCTTGGCGGTGGGGTTCTGCAGGTCGTAGATCCGCGCGGTCTCCTGCTGGATGACCGGCATCGGCACCCGGAACGTCTGCCCGAACCGACTGTTGAACCGTTCGGCGAGGTCGCGCGTGAGCTCGACGTGCTGCTTCTGGTCGTCGCCCACCGGCACGATGTCGGTCTGGTAGAGCAGGATGTCGGCGGCCATCAGCACCGGGTAGGTGAACAGGCCCACCGAGGTGGCATCCGACCCGTAGCGCGACGACTTGTCTTTGAACTGCGTCATGCGCCCGGCCTCGCCGAAGCCGGTGATCGTCGAGAGGATCCACGCCAGTTCGGCGTGCGCCGGCACGTGCGACTGCACGTACAGGGTCGACTTGGACGGCTCGATGCCCGCGGCGATGTACTGCGCCGCGGTGCGGCGGGTCTTCTCACGCAGGTGCTCCGGGTCCTGCGCGACCGTGATGGCGTGCAGATCGACCACCGAGAAGAACGCGTCGTACGACTGCTGCAGATCGCGCCACTGCATGAGCGCCCCGATGTAGTTGCCGATCTGGAGGGAATCGGCCGAGGGCTGCATGCCGGAGTACAGGCGCGGTCTGGTCATCGCTCAAGTCTATAAAGCGGATGCCGCGACCCTGTGCGCCACCGCACCCCGCCGCTCACGGCGTCGGCGCCGTAGTGTGTACGCGATCATGTCGTCCGAATCGCACACTCCGCCTGCGTCGCCGCCGTCGTCGCGGGCGCGTGCCTCGATCGCCGACGTCGCCTCCCATGCCGGCGTATCGGCGCAGACGGTGTCGCGGGTCGCGAACGGCCGGGCGAGTGTGCGCCCCGAGACGCGCGACCGTGTGCTGGCCTCGATGCGCGCGCTCGGCTACCGGCCCAACAGTGCGGCACGCAATCTGAAGTCCGGCCGGTTCCGCAGCATCGGCTTCGTCACGTTCAACCTGACGTCCGTGGGCAATGCGCTCACGATGAACGCCGTCGCGGCCGCCTGCGAGGCGGCCGGCTACACGACGACCCTGCTGCCGTTGACCGAGCCGACGCAGCACGGTGTCGCAGGTGCGTTCGGCCGGCTCGAGGAGCAGGCGGTCGACGGCATCATCCTCGTGATGTCTGCCGAGGTGGGCTCGATCCACGACACCGGCTTCGCCGGCGGCGTGCCGCTGGTCGTCGTGGACGCCGATGCTCCGGTGCCCTACACGAACGTCGACACCGACCAGGAGCAGGGAGCGCGCTCCGCGGTGCAGCATCTGCTCGACCTGGGGCACCGCGACATCGTGCACCTCACCGGTCCCGCCGACTCGTTCCCGTCGCGCCGCCGCGCTGACGCGTTCCGCGAGGCGATGCGCGACGCGGGTCAGGAGACGCGACCGGTGATGGTGGGGGACTGGAGCGCGGCCTCCGGCCTCGAGCGCATGCGCGAGCTGCTGGCCACCGGGCCTCCGCCGACGGCGGTGTTCGCCGCGAACGACCACATGGCGCTGGGTGTGCTGAACGCCCTGCACGAGGCGGGGCTGCGCGTGCCGCACGACGTCAGCGTGGTCGGGTTCGACGACACGGCCGAGGCGGCCCTGTACTGGCCTCCGCTCACGACGGTGCATCAGAACCTCGACGAGGTGGGGCGTCGGGCCGCGAGCATCCTGCTCGGCCTGATCGACGGTGCTCCCGACCTCGGGCGGCGCACCGTCGTGCCGACGGAGCTGGTGGTGCGCGCGAGCACCGGGCCGGCTCGCGGCGCCTGACGCGCTCGGTGGGGCGGGCACGGGATGTTTGCGTTGACATCGGAACCTCGGAACACCAGGATGTTTACGCAAACATGTCTCTCCGAACGAAGGCAACAATGTCGTCGCCCCACGCGCAGCCGCACACCGTCCACGTCGTGTTCAAGACCCACCTCGATCTCGGCTTCACCGATACCGCCGCCGCCGTCACCGATCGGTACGTGCACACCTACCTGCCGCGCGCCGTCGCGCTCGCGGCCGAGCTCGAACGGCGCGGCGGGCAGGCCGGCTTCGTCTGGACCACCGGATCCTGGCTCATCCACGAGGCGTTCCGGCTCGGCAGCCCCGACGAGCGCGTCGCCCTCGAAAAGGCGATCCGCGCCGGCCACGTCACGTGGCACGGCCTGCCGCTGACCACTCACACCGAGCTCATGGATCCGGGGCTGGTGGAGCATGCGCTCGCGATCGGCCGGCGGCTCGACGCCCGCTTCGAGCGCCGGACCACGGCCGCCAAGATGACCGACGTCCCCGGGCACACCATCGGGCTCGTGCCGTTCCTCGCCCGCGGCGGGATCGAATTCCTCCACATCGGGGTCAACGGCGCCTCCGCCGTCCCCGATGTCCCGGAGTTCTTCGTCTGGCGTGCGCCGGACGGGAGCGAGGTGGTGGTCAACTACGCGCACGGATACGGGGCTGACGGGCTGGGCGTCGCCGTCGTCCCCGGGTCGGGCGTCGCGCTGCACCTCGCGCACACCGGAGACAACTACGGCCCGCCGTCCGCCGACGACGTCGAGCAGCTGTTCGACGATCTGCAGCGGGCCTACCCCGAGGCGCGGATCGTCGCCTCCACGCTCGACGCGTTCGGCGACGCGGCGGTGGCGGCGCGTGCCGAGCTGCCCGTCGTGACCGACGAGATCGGAGATTCGTGGATCCACGGCGTCGCGAGCGACCCGGTGCAGACCGCGCATCTGCGCGCACTGCTGCGCCTGCGCACGCGATGGCTCGCCGACGGGTCGCTTGTGCCCGGCACGCCGGAGTGCGATGCGTTCAGCGACGGCCTGCTGCTCGTGCCCGAGCACACGTGGGGCAAGGATCTCAAGACCTGGCTGCCCGACTACGCGCACTACGCCAAGGCGGACTTCGCGCGGGCGCGTGCTGCCGATGTGATCGATCCCGCTCAGAACCCCGCCGACACGGCGGTGCTCGCGTGGGCGTACGAGGAGCACGACCCGGGCGAACTGACCTTTTCGGGCATGGAGGCGTCGTGGGCCGAGCAGCGCGGTCACCTCGACCGGGCGCTCGCGGCGCTGACGCCCGAGCATCGCGCGGAGGCCGAGGTCGCGCTCGCGCAGACGGCGCCGGGGGATGCCGGCGGCCACGGCTCCGCGGGCGTCGCAGTCACGGCGGAGGACGAGCACACGGGCGGCGCCTACCGGGTGAGATTCGGCGCCGACGGGTCGCTCACCTCGCTCGTCGACGCCGACGGCACCGAGTGGGCAGGGCCCCGGCATCCACTCGCCGCGTACCGCTACGAGACGTTCGACGAGCGCGACGAGGCCCGCTGGGTGCAGGAGTACTGCCGCGACCTCGACGAGCACGCCTTCTGGGCCGTGCCCGACCAGACCAAGGTGGGCATGGCGATCGCGCAGACGCAGCCGGCGACCACGTTCACGCCGCGCGTGGTGTCGGCGCAGCGCGCCGACGACGAGACGGGGAGCACCTTCACGCTGCAGCTCGAGCTGCCCGCTCCCGCCTGCGAGGACTGGGGCGCGCCACGCGACATCCGGCTCGCCTACACCTTCCCCACCGGCGGCGGGCCGATCTCGATCACCCTCGACCTCCGCGGCAAGGATGCTTCGCGGCTGCCGGAGGCGAGTTGGCTGGGCTTCCGTCCGGTCGCGGCCCCCGGCGACTGGCGGCTGTCGAAGCTCGGCACGCCGGTCGACCCGCAGGCGGTCGTGCTCCGCGGCAACCGCAGCATGCACGCGGTGACCGAGGTGCGGCGGTCTGGCGAGCGCGGCATCACCCTGCAGCCGGTCGACGCCGCCCTGGTCGCGGTCGGACGCCCCGCGCTGCTGCGGTTCGACCACACCGTGCCCGATCCCGACGACGGATTCCACGTCAACCTCCACAACAACGTGTGGGGCACGAACTTCACGATGTGGTTCGACGACGACCTGCGCTTCCGCTTCGTCCTCGGGCTCGGGCGGCACCGGTGACAAGGCAGCTCGTGACCAGCCCACCTGTGGTCATGGCACCGCGCGCCGACGGCTTCGACGTCGTATGGGGAGTCGGCAGGCTCAGCCGGGGCCGGATCGAATGGCGGACGCCCGATGGCCGTGAGGGCGTGGTCGCCGGCGACGCGTTCGGCATGGTCGCGCAGGGCGACCGCGTCCTCCGCGTCCGCGCCGGCGGCTGGGCGCCCGGCACCGAGGTCCGCCTGCGTGCGATCACCGAGGCGATCGGGGGCCGTCCGCGCCGCCACGTGAGCGGCTGGAAGACGGCGCGGACGCTGGATGCGGCATCCGATCACGCCCGCTTCGCCGTCTGGAACGACACGCATCAGCGCGACGACACCCTGCGCGCGCTCGACGCTGTGACCCCTCCCGTCGATGTGCTGGTGTGGAACGGCGACCTCTGCAACGACTGGAAGAGCCCCGCGTCGTTCGTCTCGACGGTGCTGGCCCCCGCCGGGCGGGACGTGAGCGACGGGCGACCGGTGACCATCGTCGTCGGCAACCATGACGTGCGTGGGAGGTGGGCCTACCGGCTCGACGACTACGTGGCGACTCCCGAGGGCCGACCGTTCACCGCGATGCGCATCGGACCCGTCGCCTGCATCGTGCTGCACACCGGAGAGGACAAGCCTGACGACCATCCCACCTTCCACGGACGCGTGGCGTTCGAGCCGCTCCGCGACGAGCAGGCGGAGTGGCTCCGCACCGTCACCGCGCGACCCGAGTTCGCCGAGGCGCCGTACCGCGTCGTGTTCTGCCACATCCCGCTGCGGTGGATCGACGAGAGCCCCGTCGACTACGACGCCGGCGGGTACGACTGGTTCAGCCGCATGAGCAGGGATGCGTGGCACGACGCGCTCGTCGCCTGGGGCGCACAGGTCGTCGTGTCGGGCCACACGCACCAGCGGACGTGGCTCGCCCCGACCGACGGGTTCCCCTACGGTCAGCTCGTCGGCGGAGGACCCGATGCCGATGCCGCCTCCGCGGAGGCGGCCACGTGGATCGACGGCGTCGCCGGCCCCGACTCGCTCGTGCTCACCGTGCGCGACCTCGCCGGCACCGTGCAGCACGAGGTGACGCTCGCACCGCTCGTTCAGGTGCCGATCGTGTAGTCGGCGACGACCGGCGAGTGGTCGCTCCACCGCGTGTCCCACGACGGGGCGCGTACGACGCGGTAATCGGTCACGCGCGCGCCGAGCTCGGGAGTCGCGAGGTGGTAGTCGATGCGCCAGCCCGTGTCGTTGTCGAACGCACGCCCGCGCATGGACCACCACGTGTACGGGCCGTCGATGTCGCCATGGAACCGGCGCCCCACGTCGACCCACCCGAGGCCCGGACCGGTCGAGCCGTCGACGCCGGTCACCTCCGAGCCCTGCGCGCCGAGGAAGCGGTCGAAGTACGCGCGCTCGCGCGGGAGGAAGCCCGCCTTCTTGACGTTGCCCTTCCAGTTGCGGATGTCGAGCTCGCGATGCCCGACGTTCAGATCGCCCATGACGACCGCGAGCGGAGTCTCGGCGCCGAGCTGCGGCATCCGCCTCTCCATCGCGTCGAGGAAGGCCCACTTCGCGTCCTGCTTGGGGGTGTCGGCCTCGCCGGTGTGCACGTAGGCGCTCACCACGACGAGCTTCTCGCCGTCGATGTCGAAGTCGGCCTCGATCCAGCGCCCGGCGCTGTCGAGCGGCTCGGGGCCCAGCACGCGGCGCACCTCGACGGAGGGCATGCGGCTCGCGACGGCGACGCCGGCGCGGCCCTTCGCGAGCGCCTCGTCGTTGACGACCTCCCAGCCGGGCAGTGCCGCGCGCAGCTCCTCCTCCGTCGCACGGACCTCCTGCAGCGCCATCACGTCGACATCGGCGTCGTCGAGCCATTCGAGCATGCCCTTGCGGGTCGCTGCGCGGATTCCGTTGACGTTGACAGAGGCGATGCGTACGCGGCGGGGCATGCTGTCGAGACTATCCGCCGGCGCCGACATTCAGCTCGCGCGCGGGCGCCTGCCGGGAGGCGTCGCCGCCGGGGGAGCGGATGCCTCGACCTGGGCGAGCTCCTGCTCCGCCGCCCGCACCGCCCGGTCGGCCGCCCAGGCGCGGTACCAGGTCGCCGAGTCGCGGGCGTCCTGCGCGGTGCGCAGCCGCACGCGCGCCGCCACGAGCAGCGCCTGGTGCTCGGCGGCGAGCCTGTCGGCCTCGGACTGCGGGATCAGCGGCACGTCGGCATCCTTCGCGGCCACCGCAACCCACGATGCCGCCACCAGCATGATGATGCCGATGATGCGGAACCACAGCAGCAGCGCGATGAAGATCGCGAACGTGGCCAGCAGCGCGTTGGTCGGCGTGTAGACGAGCAGCCAGCCGGTGAACAGCTGCAGCACGGTGATCGCGCCACCGCCGAGGAGCGCGCCCGGCCAGATGCGCCGCCACTTGAGCTTCGTGCCGGTGAGGAAGCGGATGAGCGCCGCGAGCGCGCCGCTGAAGATGGCGAACGAGATGACGACCGAGCCGATGCTCGCCGCGTACTGATACCAGTTCGACACGTCGCTCCAGCCGAGCCAGTCGAACACCGCCTTGAGCGCCCACGTGCCCACCGTCGTGGCTGCGAACCCCAGCAGCAGCGCGAGCGCGAACAGGAACGCCCCGAGGAAGTCGCGGGCCTTCAGCAGGAAGTAGCTGCGCAGGTCGGGCGGCAGGCCGAAGATGTCGCGCACGGCTCTGCGCGCGAACGTGATGAAGCCGATGGCGGTCCACAGCAGGGTGCCGAGAGCGATGGCGCCGGTGATGCCGAGCGCGGTGGTGCTGTTCGTCGCGATCGCCGCGACCTCCGCCTCGGTGAACACCCCCTCCGGGCCGATCAGTCCAGGGATGTAGTTGTTGAGCAGCTGGATGAGCGCATCGATCGCCTCTTCGCTGCCACCCAGCCAGAGCCCCACGATCGCGAACGCGACGTAGATGCCGGCGAACGTCGCGAACAGCGCCTGGTAGCTCACCCCGGCCGCCAGCAGGAACCCGTTGTGCTGCAGGAAGTGGCGCCACACCCGCACCGGGAACCAGGCGAGCGTGCGCTTCGTCAGCGCGCTCGCCTTGCTGATGGGCTCGTCGAACCGCTCGCGCAGCTCCTCCTGTGTGGCCTCCCAGCGCGCCCGGAGCGACTCCTCCTCGCGCTCGGCCGCGTCCGCCTGGTCGCGGGCCTGCCCGTCGCGCGTGTCGCTCACGGAAGCCAGAGTATCGACGGATGCCGCCTCATGCGGTCGGCGCCGCGCTCGGGTCCACCGCCCCCGGCGTGCGGGCCCCGGTGCGGAACCAGCGCAGCACGAACAGCACCGCCAGCAGCACGACGGCGGGGATCACGAATCCGAGCCCGAGGCTCGGGCCGCCCGCGAGCACACCCACCAGCACCGCACCGACGATGACGCCCGCGTAGTTGAAGATGTTGACGCGGGCGATGACCTGGTCGCTGTGCGCCGGGTCGAGCTCGCCCGCCGCGCCGAACGTGACCGGCACCACCACGCCGACCGCGACGCCCGCCAGCCCGAAGCCCACCACCGCGGCGGCCGCGAAGGGGAGGAGAGCCACGAGCAGGCACCCCACGACCGACACGAGCGTGGCGATCAGCACGAGCCTCACCCGGCCGACGACGGGCAGCAGGCGGTCGGTCGCGAGCCGCGTCACGAGGATGCACGCCTGGTAGACGGCGTACCCCAGGGGCGCGACCCAGGCGAGCGCCTGCAGATTGTCCTGGAGGTAGACGGTGCTCCACGTGCTGACCGACGAGTCGACCACGAACACCGCGAGGATCACGACGCCGAACGCCCAGATCCCGGCGCGCGGCAGCTTCGAGCGCTCCGCCTTCGGCAGCGCCTCGTCGACCGGCACGTCACGCGCGAACAGACGCGTGCCGACCAGCCCCACGGCGAGGATCACGACGGCCGCCACGGTCATCGCGACGCCCGCGCCGACGGCGGATGCCGCCACTCCCGACACCAGCAGGGCCCCCGCGATGGCGGCCGCGGTGTAGCCCGCGAAGAACCCGCCCATCAGCGGGCGGCCGTAGGACCGCTGCACCAGCACGCCCTGCATCGCCGAGGCCGCATCGACGCAGCCGAGCCCCACGCCGTACACCGCGAGCGCCCCGACGAACACCGCGAAGGGCGTCTCGAACGCGACGACCGGCAGCAGCGCGGCCTCGATGACCAGACCTGTCGCCAACGCCGCTCGGCTGCCCCAGCGCACCGACACGATGTCGGCGAGCACCGACCCGAGGGCTGCGGCCACGCTCACCCCCAGCAGGATCAGCGAGATCGTCATGTCGTCGATCTGCTGTCGTTCCTTGAGGGCGGGCAGCGACGTGACGAGCACGGCGTACCCGAGGGCCTGGGCGGCGTAGGCGGCGGTGACGGCGACACGCGAGGCACGAGGCATCCGCCCGACGTCCTGCTGTTCCCGGTCGCTCCGTTGCGACGTGGTCATCTGGGTCTTTCTCTGTGGGTCAGCAGCGGCCCGCGCGGGAGCGCGGGCTCATCGGGCGCCGCCGCGCAGGACGGCCTGCTTGACCTCGGCGATCGCCTTGGTCACCTCGATGCCGCGGGGGCACGCCTCGGTGCAGTTGAAGGTCGTGCGGCAGCGCCACACGCCCTCCTTGTCGTTGAGGATGTCGAGGCGGACGTCGCCCGCGTCGTCGCGCGAGTCGAAGATGAAGCGGTGCGCGTTGACGATGGCGGCCGGGCCGAAGTACTGGCCGTCGGTCCAGAAGACCGGGCACGACGAGGTGCACGCGGCGCACAGGATGCACTTCGTGGTGTCGTCGAACACCTCGCGGTCGACGATGGACTGGATGCGCTCCTTGCCGGCCTCGGGCTTCGAGTTCGCGATGAGGAACGGCTGCACCTCGCGGTACGACGCGAAGAACGGCTCCATGTCGACGACGAGGTCCTTCTCCAGCGGCAGGCCCTTGATGGCCTCCACGTAGATCGGCTTCGAGATGTCGAGGTCCTTGATGAGCGTCTTGCACGCCAGGCGGTTGCGGCCGTTGATGCGCATCGCGTCCGACCCGCAGATGCCGTGGGCGCATGAGCGGCGGAACGTCAGCGACCCGTCGACCTCCCACTTGATCTTGTGGAGGGCGTCCAGCACGCGGTCGGTCGAGTACAGCTCGACGTCGTAGTCCACCCAGCGCGGCTCCTCGTCGACCTCCGGGTCGAAGCGACGGATGATGAAGGTGACGAGGTACGACTGGATGCCGGTGTCGTTGGTGGTCTCGGTAGCGGAGTCCGCGTCGGCGACGAGCGTCATCAGTACTTCCTCTCCATCGGCGGGTAGTTCAACTCGCCCTTCTCGTTCTTCGTGAAGACGACCGGCTTCCAGCCGAGGCTGATGTGGTCGGAGGCGTCCGACGAGTGGGGGTCGCCCGACAGGTACGCCATCGTGTGCTGCATGTAGTTCTCGTCGTCGCGCTTCGGGTAGTCGTCGCGCATGTGCCCGCCGCGGCTCTCCTTGCGGTTGCGGGCGGTGTAGACGACGACCTCGGCCAGATCGAGCAGGAATCCGAGCTCGACGGCCTCGAGCAGGTCGGTGTTGAACCGCTTGCCCTTGTCGTCGACGTGCACGTTCTTGTACCGCTCGCGCAGCTCCTCGATGACCTCGAGCACCTCACCGAGGGATTCGTCGGTGCGGAACACCTGGGCCTTGCGGTCCATCTCGTCCTGCAGCTTCTTGCGCAGGACGGCGATGCGCTCGGTGCCCTGGTTGTTGCGCAGGCCTTCGATCAGGCTGCGGACCTCGCCGGCGGGGTCCTCCGGGAGAGCCACGAACTCCGCGGTCTGGACGTACTCGACCGCGTTGCGGCCGGCGCGCTTGCCGAAGACGTTGATGTCGAGGAGCGAGTTGGTGCCTAGGCGGTTCGAGCCGTGCACCGACACGCACGCGCACTCGCCGGCGGCGTACAGCCCCGGGACGACGGTCGTGTTGTCGGAGAGCACCTCGGCGTTGTTGTTGGTCGGGATGCCGCCCATCGCGTAGTGCGCGGTCGGCATGACCGGGACCGGCTCGACGACCGGGTCGACGCCCAGGTACGTGCGGGCGAACTCGGTGATGTCGGGGAGCTTGGTCTCGAGGACCTCGGCGCCCAGGTGCGTGCAGTCCAGCAGCACGTAGTCGCGGTGAGGACCCGCGCCGCGCCCCTCGGCCACCTCCTGCACCATGCAGCGGCTCACGATGTCGCGCGGGGCGAGGTCCTTGATCGTGGGCGCGTAGCGCTCCATGAACCGCTCGCCGGTG
The DNA here is from genome assembly GCF_042722305.1 of Microbacterium sp. NPDC058389. NCBI lineage: Bacteria > Bacillati > Actinomycetota > Actinomycetes > Micrococcales > Microbacteriaceae > Microbacterium > Microbacterium sp. NPDC058389. Next base: position 28,274 of record NZ_JBHXJQ010000018.1, on the reverse strand, counting down.
ACGTTGCGGAGGATCGCGCCCTCACCGCGGGCGCCTTCGGTGAGCAGGATGCCCAGTCCGGCGAGCCCCGTCGGGTGGAACTGGAAGAACTCCATGTCCTCCAGGGGGAGGCCCTTGCGCCAGATGATGCCGACGCCGTCGCCCGTGAGCGTGTGGGCGTTGGAGGTCGTCTTGAAGATCTTGCCGAAGCCGCCGGTCGCGAAGATGACGGCCTTCGACTGGAAGACGTGCAGCTCGCCGGTGGCCAGCTCGTAGGCCACGACGCCCGCGATCTGCTTGTCCTTGCCCTCGCCGACCGTGATCAGGTCGAGGACGTAGAACTCGTTGAAGAAGTTGATGCCGAGCTTGACGCAGTTCTGGAACAGCGTCTGCAGGATCATGTGGCCCGTGCGGTCGGCGGCGTAGCACGCGCGGCGCACCGGGGTCTTGCCGTGATCGGCGGTGTGACCGCCGAAGCGGCGCTGGTCGATCTTCCCCTCGGGCGTGCGGTTGAACGGCAAGCCCATGTTCTCGAGGTCGATGACAGCGTCGATGGCCTCCTTGGCGAGGATCTCGGCCGCGTCCTGATCGACGAGGTAGTCGCCGCCCTTGACGGTGTCGAAGGTGTGCCACTCCCACGAGTCCTCTTCGACGTTGGCCAGGGCCGCCGCCATGCCGCCCTGCGCGGCACCGGTGTGCGAGCGGGTGGGGTAGAGCTTCGTGATCACGGCGGTCTTCGCGCCGGGTCCGGCCTCGATCGCCGCCCGCATGCCGGCGCCGCCGGCGCCGACGATCACGATGTCGAACTGGTGGTAGTGGACGCCGTCCTTGACGTAGCTGTCGATGGTCTCAGTGCTCACGCTGATGCTTTCGATGTGGGATGCCGGGGATCGCCCGGCGCTATCCGCAGATTCCGATGATGGTGTCGGACGCCGTCTCGGGGTCGAAGCCGATGCACGGGTCGAAGGTGAACACGACGAGCGTGCCGAGGACGATCAGGAACGCGGCGGCGAGCCACAGCGCCCACACCAGCACGCGGCGCGTGCCGTTGTGTGTCACGTAGTCGTTGACGATCGTGCGCATGCCGTTCGCGCCGTGGATCAGTGCGAGCCACAGCATGAGGACGTCCCACCACTGCCAGAACGGCGTGGCGTACTTGCCGGCGACGAACGCGAAGTCGATGCCGTGGATGCCCTCGCCCACCATGAGGTTGACGAACAGGTGGCCGAAGATCAGGACGATGAGCAGCACGCCGGAGGCGCGCATGTACATCCAGCCCCACTTCTCGAGGTTGGGGCCCTTGCGGCGGACGGCGGCGCGCGGGGCGCGGGGGTCGGCGATCGCGGTCATCAGTGGCCCCCTCCCGGTGCGAACGCGAGCATCAGGTGGCGCGGGGCGAAGCCCAGCATCGTCACGGCCCACAGGCCGATGACACCCCACCACAGCTGCCGCTGGTGACGCGTGGCCCACGGCCAGAAGTCGACCAGGATGATGCGCAGCCCGTTGTACGCGTGATACGCGATGGCGGCCACGAGGGCCACCTCGCCGAGTGCCATCACCGGATTCTTGTACGTGCCGATCACTGCGTCGTACGCCTCGGGCGAGACGCGGATCAGCGCCGTGTCGAGGATGTGTACGAGAAGGAAGAAGAAGATGGCGACGCCGGTGATGCGGTGCAGCACCCACGACCACATGCCTTCGTTCCCGCGGTACAGCGTGCCGCGGGGGACTCGGGAAGTGGTCTCGGATACCGACGGTGTGACGCGTGCTGGTGCAGACACGGCCGTCCTCCCTGATTGGAACCTGTGTGTTTCATCCTATTCCCGCATTCGGGGCTCGGCGACGAAGGGCGACCTCACCCCCTCCATTCGGAGGGCGGCGGACTAGCCTGGGAGGCATGTCTGGACCGATCGACGACTTCTACGCCGTGATCCCCGCGGGGGGCATCGGAAGTCGCCTCTGGCCGCTGTCGCGTGCCGACGCACCCAAGTTCCTGCACGACCTCACCGGGTCGGGCCGCACGCTGCTGCGCGACACGTGGGATCGCCTGGAGCCGCTGTCCGGCCCCGACCGCATCGCCGTCGTGACCGGGCGCGCCCACCGTGCCGCCGTCGAGAAGGAGCTGCCGGGGATCGCCGACCGCAACGTGTTCCTCGAATCCGAGCCGCGCGACTCGACCGCGGCGATCGGCCTCGCTGCGGCGGTCCTGTCGCGCCGCGAGCCCGACGTCATCATCGGCTCGTTCGCCGCCGACCACGTGATCCGCGTGCCGCAGCTGTTCGACTGGGCCGTGCGCCAGGCCGTCGCGACGGCACGCGAGGGGTACATCTGCACGATCGGCATCCAGCCCTCCGAGCCGTCGGTCGGCTTCGGCTACATCAAGAAGAGCAACGCGCTGCAGGTCGACGGGGCGCCCGAGGCGGCCCTCGTCGAGAGCTTCGTCGAGAAGCCCGACCTCGAGACCGCGAAGTCCTACTTCGCGGACCGCAACTATCTGTGGAATGCCGGCATGTTCATCTCCCGCGCCGACGTGCTGCTCGGCGAGATCGCCGAGAGCGACCCGCACCTGTACGCCGGTCTCATGGACCTCGCTGAGGCATGGGACGACCGCGACGCGCGCGGCCCCGTGGTCGACCGTGTGTGGCCGACGCTCACGAAGATCGCGATCGACTACTCCGTGGCCGAGCCCGCTGCCGAGAAGGGGCGCCTGGCCGTCATCCCGGGCCATTTCGACTGGGACGACGTGGGCGACTTCGCCAGCCTCGCGAAGCTCAACTCGCACGGGCGCAAGAACGACTTGGCGATCCTCGGCGAGAACGCCCGCATCCTCTCCGACGCCGCGAGCGGCATCGTGGTCAGCCAGACCCGCCGCGTGATCAGCCTCATCGGGGTCCGCGACATCGTCGTCGTCGACACCGAGGACGCCCTTCTCGTGACCACCAGCGAGCACGCCCAGCGGGTCAAGGGCGTCGTCGACGCGCTCAAGCTCAGTGGGCGCGGCGAGGTCCTGTAGGCGCGGAATGAGCGGAAAGCGGATGCCGGGCGCCCGGCATCCCGTGCTCATTTGAGCAACATATTGCGGTCTTGCAACATTTCGCGAACAGCGCGTCACGAAGCATGCAACTGCGCCGACACAGTGGGTAACTTGATGCAGTCCCCGTGACGGACGCGGGGGGAATCCTGTGGAGGCTGAGTTGACCATCTCACGCACCAAGAAGCTCGCCGGCTTTGCTGCCGCCGCGGGCATCGCCCTGGTCCTCGCGGGCTGTGGCAGCGCACCGGAAGACACGTCGTCTACCGACAACGCCGGCAGCGACGTCGTGGAGGGCTTCAAGCCGTGCCTCGTCTCGGACGCGGGCGGCTGGAACGACAAGTCGTTCAACCAGTCGGCGAAGGAGGGCCTCGACTCGGCCCTGGACGAGCTGGGCGTCGAAGGCCTCGAGCTCGAGTCCACCTCTGAGAACGACTACGCGCCCAACATGGAGACGGCTGTCTCCGAGGGCTGCACCCTGATCATCTCGGTCGGCTTCAACCTGTCGGCCGCCACGGTCGAGTCGGCCAACGCCAACCCCGACGTGAACTACGCGATCATCGACGACTACGCGGACACCGACTTCGACGGCACCACCGACGCCCCGAACATCAAGCCGCTCGTCTTCAACACCGCTGAAGCGGCCTACCTCGGCGGCTACGCCGCGGCGGCATGGTCGGCGCAGGACGGCGTGAACAAGGTCGGCACCTTCGGCGGCATGCAGATCCCGTCGGTCGCCGTGTTCATGGACGGCTTCCAGCTCGGCGTCGAGAAGTACAACGAGGACAAGGGCGGCGCCGTCGAGGTCTTCGGCTGGGACATCGAGACGCAGGAGGGCTCGTTCACGGGCGGCTTCGACGCGAACGACACGGCCAAGCAGACCGCGCAGGGCGTGCTCGACCAGGGCGTCGACGTGCTCCTGCCCGTCGGCGGCCCGATCTACCAGAGCGCCGCGGCGGCCATCGCCGACAGCGGCACCTCCACCGTCATGATGGGTGTCGACAGCGACCTCGCCGTCGCGGACTCGAGCGTGGCCGACATCACGCTGGTGTCGATCATGAAGGCGATCGACGTCGCCGTGCACGACACCGTCGTCTCGGCGTCGACGGGTGACTTCGACGTGGCGCCGTACATCGGCACGCTCGAGAACGAGGGCGTCAAGCTCTCGAGCTTCCACGACTTCGAGTCGCAGCTGCCCGACGGCCTGCTGGACGAGCTGGACGAGCTGCAGAAGCAGATCATCGCCGGTGACATCACGGTGGAGTCGCCGAACTCCCCGTGACGCACGGCTGAGGCGGCGGTCGGTCGGATGCGGGCATCCGACCGGCCGCCGTCCTTTCTGCTGAAGAACGGACTGGATAAGGTGCAGATATGAAGCTCGAGCTCCGCGGGATCACGAAGCGATTCGGCAGTCTCGTCGCCAACGACCACATCGATCTCACGGTCGAGCCCGGTGAGATCCACGCCCTGCTGGGTGAGAACGGCGCGGGCAAGTCAACGCTGATGAACGTCCTCTACGGCCTGTATCAGGCCGACGAGGGGGAGATCCTCCTCGACGACGTCCAGCAGGGCTTCCGCGGCCCCGGAGACGCGATGGCCGCGGGCATCGGCATGGTGCACCAGCACTTCATGCTCATCCCGGTGTTCACCGTCGCCGAGAACGTCATGCTGGGGCACGAGGACACGAAGGGCATCGGCGCCCTGGACCTCGCGAAGGCCCGCGAGCACGTGAAGACGGTCGCGGCCCGCTTCGGCTTCCACATCGATCCCGACGCCCTCGTCGGAGACCTCCCCGTCGGCGTCCAGCAGCGGGTCGAGATCATCAAGGCGCTCTCCCGCGACGCCAAGGTCCTCGTGTTCGACGAGCCGACCGCGGTGCTCACCCCGCAGGAGACCGACGAGCTCATGGCGATCATGCGGCAGCTTCGCGACGAAGGCACCGCCATCGTCTTCATCACGCACAAGCTGCGCGAAGTGAGAGAGGTCGCCGACCGGATCACCGTCATCCGCCTCGGCAAGGTGGTCGGCGAGGCCGAGCCCACCGCGACCAACGCCGAGCTCGCGTCCCTGATGGTGGGCCGCGCCGTGGAGCTCACCGTGCACAAGAACCCGCCGAACATCGGTGAAGGCGGCGGCCTGGAGGTACGAGACCTGCGGGTGCTGACCCCGGGCGGCGCCATCGTGGTGGACGACGTCAGCTTCGATGTGCGGCCGGGCGAGGTCCTGGCCGTCGCCGGTGTACAGGGCAACGGCCAGACCGAGCTGGTGGAGGCCATCGTCGGCCTCGCGGCACGCGTCGAGGGGTCCATCACGCTCGGCGGCGTCGAGCTCGTCGGTCGCGGCGTCCGCGGGATCCTCGACGAGGGCGTCGGGTTCGTCCCGGAGGACCGCAACGAGGACGGGCTCGTCGGCGGCTTCTCCGTCGCCGAGAACCTCATCCTCGACCGCTCGACCGATCCCGCGTTCGTGCGGGCGGGAACGCTGCGCCGTGACGCGCTCGCGGAGTTCGCGCGTGAGCGGATCACCGAGTTCGACATCCGCACCCAGGGGCCGTCGACGCCCGCCGGGACGCTGTCGGGCGGCAACCAGCAGAAGGTCGTCATCGCGCGCGAGATGAGCCGCGATCTGCGCCTGCTCGTCGCCGCTCAGCCCACCCGCGGTGTCGACGTCGGCTCGATCGAGTTCATCCACAAGCGGATCATCGAGACGAGGGATGCCGGCATCCCGGTCGTCGTCGTCTCCACAGAGCTCGACGAGGTGAGCGCCTTGGCCGACCGGATCGCGGTGATGTACCGCGGATCGATCGTCGGCATCGTGCCGGGCGACACCTCCCGCGAGACCCTCGGCCTCATGATGGCCGGAGCCACGGACCCGGAGGCGGCAGCATGAGCCAGAGCACCACGCCGGCCGGCGACGCGTCGTCCGGCCTTCCCCCCGAGCAGCTTCCCCCGGTGTCGGGGCCGCTCACCGGGCACGAGCAGGGGCCCCCGCGCACGAGCATCTTCGTGAAGGAGCTGCTGCGCGGCAGTGCGGTGACCACGATCCTCGCGATCGTGCTCGCGCTCATCGTCGGCGGCATCCTCATCGCCTTCACCGACGAGGACGTGCAAGCGGCGTCGGTGTACTTCTTCGCGCGCCCGGGCGACACGTTCGTCGCGATCTGGCAGTCCGTGTACGGCGGCTACGAAGCGCTGTTCCGCGGTGCGGTCTTCAACTACAAGGCGGCCGACTTCGCGGCCCAGATCCGGCCGCTGACCAATGCGCTCGGCTTCGCGGCGCCGCTGATCGCCGCGGGACTGGGTGTCGCGCTGGCGTTCCGCGTCGGACTGTTCAACATCGGTGCCCGCGGTCAGATGCTCATCGGCGCGATGTTCGCGGCACTGTTCACCTTCCACATCGACCTGCCGATGTGGCTGCACCTGCCGCTGACCCTCATCGCCGGCATCGTCGGCGGTGCGCTGTGGGGCGGACTGGTCGGTGTGCTCAAGGCCCGCACCGGTGCGCACGAGGTGATCCTCACGATCATGCTCAACTATGTGGCGTACTACCTGCTGCTGTGGATGATCCGCACCCCGGGCCTGCTGCAGCGCGAGGGCACCAACCAGCCGATCACCGCCGCGACCCCTGAGACGGCGCAGTTCCCCGACCTGTTCGGTCCGCGGTTCCCGCAGCTGGACTGGGGCTTCGTCATCGTCATCGTCGCCACCGTCGTCGTGTGGTGGGTGATCGAGCGTTCGAGCCTCGGGCTGCGCATGCGCGCGGTCGGCGAGAACCCGCACGCCGCCCGCGCCGCCGGCATCAGCGTGCAGCGCATCTACATCTACGCGATGCTCTTCGCGGGCGGGCTCGCGGGTCTCGCGGCCATGAACCAGGTGCAGGGATCGGTGACGACGGGCTTCACCGCCGCGATCGATGCGGGCATCGGCTTCGACGCCATCACGGTCGCGCTCCTCGGACGCAGCCGGGCGTGGGGCACCTTCGCCGCCGGCATCCTGTTCGGCGCGCTGAAGGCGGGATCCTTCTCGATGCAGGCGCAGGGCATCCCGGTCGACATCGTCCTGGTCGTCCAGTCGCTCATCGTGCTGTTCATCGCCGCACCCCCGCTGCTGCGGGCGGTGTTCTTCCTCCCCAAGACCGACCAGGAGAAGGCTGCGCAGGCCCGCGCCAAGGCCGCGAAGCAGCGAGCCAAGGCCGTCGAAGACAAGGCGGTGGCATGATGACCACTCTCGCTCCCGAAGCCGCTGCCGACGGCACGGTCCAGCTGGCCACGGTCCGCGAGCGGCACTTCAAGGTGCCGATCGTGCTGGCAACGGCCACGGTGCTGCTCGCCGCCCTGTTCTTCTTCGTCCCTCGCGACGGCACCAGCACGTTCCGGCTCGACGGCGGTCTCGGTGCGGTCGCGGTGCCGACCGCGGCGACCAGCTGGATCGTCGTCGGACTGCTCGTGCTGCTGACCGCCTGGGCCTTCTTCGACGCGTGGTCGTATCGTCGTCCTGCGCTGTGGCTCACGATCGTCTTCGGTGTGCTCGCGGTGTTCGCGTTCCTGGTGTGGGCGGCCGCCGACGGCCTCGTGCCCGTGACCAGCCTGCTGTTCGGTGCGATCTCGCTGTCGGTGCCGCTGGTGTTCGGCGCCCTCGGCGGTGTGATCGGCGAGCGCGCCGGCGTGGTCAACGTCGCGATCGAGGGGCAGCTCCTGCTGGGCGCGTTCTCGGCGGCACTGCTGTCGAGCATCACCCACAACCCGTACATCGGCCTCATCGGTGCGATGGTCGGCGGCGTGCTGGTCTCGTTCGTGCTCGCAGCGTTCGCCATCAAGTACCTCGTCGATCAGGTGATCGTCGGTGTCGTGCTCAACGTGCTCGTGACAGGGCTCACCGGCTTCCTCTACGGGGCGCTGCTCGTTCCCAACGAGGACGCGCTGAACCGACCGGTTCGATTCACGCGCTGGGAGATCCCGTTCCTCAGCGACATCCCGATCATCGGACCGGTGCTCTTCAACCAGACCTTCATCGTCTACCTGATGTACATCACCGTCGCGGTGGTCGCGTGGGCCCTCTACCGCACTCGATGGGGGCTGCGCCTGCGCGCAGTGGGCGAGCACCCGCAGGCGGCCGACACCGTCGGCATCCGGGTGAATCCGACGCGGTTCTGGAACGTCTCGCTCGCGGGCGCGATCGCGGGCATCGGCGGCGCGTACTTCACCCTCGTCTCGGTGCCGCAGTTCGGCAAGGAGATGACCGCGGGACTCGGCTTCATCGCCCTGGCTGCCGTCATCTTCGGGCGGTGGGACCCGATCCGCGCCAGCCTTGCGGCGCTGCTGTTCGGCTTCGCGACGAACCTCCAGAACCTGCTGACGATCCTGAAGACCCCGATCCCAAGCGAATTCATGCTGATGCTCCCGTACATCGTCACGATCCTCGCCGTGGCGGGCTTCGCCGGACAGATCCGCGGCCCTGCGGCCGCGGGCAAGCCATACATCAAGGGATGATCCGACCTGTGACCGACATCGACTGGGACGAGCTGCGCGCCGCAGCGACCGATGCCATGACGCGTGCGTACGCGCCGTACTCGCGTTACAAGGTCGGCGCCGCCGCCCTCGTCACCGACGGGCGCATCGTCACCGGGTGCAACGTCGAGAACGCCTCGTACGGCGTGACCCTGTGCGCCGAGTGCGGGCTCGTCAGCGAGCTGGCGATGACCGGTGGCGGCGGACTCGTCGCCTTCGTGTGCGTGAACGGCCACGGCGACACGATCATGCCGTGCGGCCGCTGCCGGCAGCTGCTGTACGAGTTCGCCATCCCCGGGATGCTGCTCGAGACCGTGTCCGGGATCCGCACCATCGACGAGGTGCTGCCCGACGCGTTCGGGCCGCGCGACCTCGAGGAGGCGTCCCGATGAGCGTCGAGGCGTTCGACGCCGTCGACGTCATCCGCACCAAGCGCGACGGGGGAGCGGTGCCGGAGCCGGCACTCCGCTGGATGGTCGACGCCTACACGCGCGGCTACGTCGCCGATTCGCAGATGGCGGCGTTCGCGATGGCGGTGCTGCTCAACGGCATGGCGCGCGACGAGATCCGTGTCATGACAGACGCGATGATCGCATCCGGTGAGCGCATGAGCTTCGCCGGGCTCGGCAAGCCGACCGTCGACAAGCACTCCACCGGTGGCGTCGGCGACAAGATCACGCTGCCGCTGGCGCCCCTCGTCGCGTCGTTCGGCGTGGCGGTGCCGCAGCTCTCGGGCCGCGGCCTCGGACACACCGGCGGCACGCTCGACAAGCTCGAGTCGATCCCCGGCTGGCGTGCGGCGCTGTCGAACGACGAGATGTTCGCGCAGCTGCAGGGCGTCGGCGCAGTGATCTGCGCGGCCGGGTCGGGCCTGGCCCCGGCCGACAAGAAGCTGTACGCGCTGCGCGACGTCACCGGCACCGTCGAGGCGATCCCGCTCATCGCGTCGAGCATCATGTCGAAGAAGATCGCGGAGGGCACCGACTCGCTCGTGCTCGACGTCAAGTTCGGCTCCGGCGCCTTCATGCAGGACATCGACCGTGCCCGCGAGCTGGCGCGCACGATGGTCGAGCTCGGCACCGACTCGGGCGTCGCGACGACCGCCCTGCTGACCGACATGAACACGCCGCTCGGCCTCGCCATCGGCAACGCCAACGAGGTGCGCGAGTCGGTCGAGGTCCTCGCCGGCGGCGGGCCCGCCGACGTGGTCGAGCTCACGGTGGCCCTCGCACGCGAGATGCTCGCGCTGGCCGGTCAGCCGGACGCCGACGTCGAGGCCGCGCTGCGGGACGGGCGTGCGATGGACGCGTGGCGCGCCATGATCATCGCCCAGGACGGGGATCCGGATGCCGCCCTCCGGGCGCCGAACGAGACGCATACCGTGACGGCATCCGAGGCGGGGTTCGTGACGGGCATCGAGGCGCTTCCGTTCGGCATCGCCGCCTGGCGTCTGGGCGCCGGACGTGCACGTGCGCAGGATCCCGTCCTCCACGCCGCCGGCATCGACCTGCACGTGAAGCCGGGCGACCCGGTGGTCGCCGGACAGCCGCTGTTCACCCTGCTGGGCGAGGATGCATCGCGCTTCGAGCGTGCGCTCGAAGCCGTCGAGGGCGCGTGGCGGATCGGACCGGAGGCTCCGGCGGCATCCCCACTCGTCCGGGAACGCATCACTGCCTAGACTGTTCAGTCGCGCCCCGGCGCGCGGCGCCGGCCCGCGGCGCTCGCGCTGAGCGAGGCATCCATCCTTCACCCCCTGCGATCGCAACCGAGGAGAACCTCATGCCCATCGACCAGCACGGCGACGCCATCCTCGACGGGGTCTCCATCCGCAGCCTTCCGAAGGTCTCGCTGCACGACCACCTCGACGGTGGTCTGCGCCCTGCCACGATCATCGAGCTCGCCGACGAGATCGGCCTCGAGGTCCCCGAGTCCAACGCGGACGACCTCGCGGACTGGTTCGCCGACAAGAGCGACTCGGGGTCGCTCGTCGAGTACCTGAAGACGTTCGATCTGACGATCGCCGTGATGCAGACCCGTGAGGGGCTGACTCGCGTCGCGCGCGAGTTCGTCGAGGATCTGGCGGCGGACGGCGTCATCTACGGCGAGGTGCGCTGGGCGCCCGAGCAGCACCTGGGCCGCGGCCTGTCGCTGGACGAGGTCGTCGCCGCCGTCCAGGAGGGCATCGAGGAGGGCGAGGACGCGGCAGAGAGCCGCGGTCACGACATCCGCGTGGGCCAGCTGATCTCGGCCATGCGTCACACCGACCGGTCGCTGGAGATCGCCCGGCTCGCGGTGGGCTGGCGCACGCGCGGCGCGGTCGGCTTCGACATCGCCGGGCCCGAGGACGGCTTCCCGCCGTCGCGGCTGCGCGAGGCGTTCGACTATCTGGCATCGGAGTTCTTCCCGGCGACGGTGCATGCGGGCGAGGCGGCCGGTCTCGAATCGATCCGCTCGGCGCTGATCGACGGCCGTGCGCTGCGTCTCGGCCACGGCGTGCGTCTGGCCGAGGACCTCGAGGTCGTCTCGCGCGCGGGCGAAGAGGTGCTCGTGCAGTTCGGCGACCTGGCCCGCTGGGTGCGCGACCGCGAGATCCCGCTGGAGCTGTCGCCGTCGTCGAACCTGCAGACCGGCGCCATCGAGCGCTGGGGCACGACGCTCGAGGACCACCCGTTCGACCTGCTGTACCAGCTCGGCTTCGCCGTCACGGTGAACGTCGACAACCGCACGATGAGCCGCACGTCGCTCACGCGCGAGCTCGCGCTCCTCGCCGAGACGTTCGAGTACGGCCTCGACGACCTCGAGGCGTTCCAGCTCAACGCGGCCGCGGGCGCGTTCCTCCCCGTCGAGGAGCGCGAAGAGCTGATCGACCTCATCGCCGACGGCTTCGACGCCTAGTCGAAGAACATCGGGGGGGGGGGGGGGTGGGCGGGGGGGCGGGGCACCCCCCCCCGCCCAGGATAGAACAAACGGACCCCCCCCAAACCCACAGAAGCGCGGCGCACCCCCCCGACACCCCCCACACCAAACCCCCCCCCCGCCGCCGC
>NZ_JBHXJQ010000018.1:0-16704 GCF_042722305.1 Microbacterium sp. NPDC058389 | reverse complement strand
TTTGGGGGGGGGGGTGGGGGCGGCGCGCCCCCCCCCCCACCCCCCTCCTGTTTCTGAGCAAGCCCGTCCCGCCGCAACTCCTCACGTCTGGCGCACCGCGCCGCATTCCGCCCTCACTGTCACCGCGCGGCGCCCGGGACTGAGGAGTTCTGGCGCCGCGTCTGTCGGCGCGGACCGTGTGCGAGCACGTCAGTGAGAGCCTCGCGGACCTCGTCTCGGTGGAAGAAGATGTCCTCGGCGATGACGCGGACCGTCGTGTAGCCGACTCGGGCCGCCGCGAGGTCTCTCCGCCGATCGCGCTTCTGCGCCCCCCATCCCGAGTGGTGGGTTTCGCTGTCGCATTCGACGATGAGCCAACCGTCGAGGATGAAGTCGACCCGGCCGACGCCGCTGATCTTCACCTGCAGGTCGACGTCACAGCCGAGGGTCCGCAGGATGAGACGCATGAGGCTCTCGGCGCCGGACTCGCTTCGCGCGTCGAGCAGGCCCCTCAAGGCCGTGAACCTGCGTGGCAGCCTCGCGAAGACGAGCCCCAGTGCCCGCTGATCGATCAGGCGATTGTGGAGGGCGCTGTCGAGCATGGCGATGGCTTCGCGAGGGCCCTGGCACCGCACCGCCTGCGCCAACGCCTCGACGACGTCCGCCACGAGCTCGAACTCGCGCGCCCGCGACGTACGCCAGTGGCAGACGACCGCTGACGGGCGCGGCGGGAGCCTGCTCGCGCCGACATCGACTTGGATGTGCAGAGGCAGAGAGGCATCCCACACGAACACGCCGAGGCGCCGTACGAGCGACACACAGTCCAGTCGTCCACCCAGCTTCGCGACCGTGACGAGGTCTGGGTCCAGGTTGCCGTGGACGTATCGTCCCTTTCGCACCCGAATGATCCTTCGCTCCGCCACTGCGCGCTCGAGGCGATGCCGGGTGAACCCCATCCGTTTCAGCTCGTCTCGGCTGAGAAAGGTCGGCGAGATGGAAAAACCTGGGTCGTGGTCGTCGGCTCCGAGCATGAGCGCCAGCGTGCCCGCGAGCAGCCACCGGGCGCGACGCCCTGTTGTCGTGATGTGCACAACACGCCGTTCGGCATCTCGCGAGCATCGTCGGGGAGGAGCCCCAACTCCTCAGAGTGGCCCCCGCATTCGCGGTCCGAGCACGGATCTGAGGAGTCGGGCCATCAGGTCCTACTTCCTGTCGCCCCTGTCACGGTGGGGCCGGAGGAGCACCGCGCGTGCGGACGCCGCCGCGGGGCGCATCAACTCCTCAGATCGATGCCAGCCAGGCGTCGATGACGCCGAAACCCACCTGTCACGCAGGTGTGTCAGGAGTTGTGGTCGGCGCCTCAGACGCGAGCGACGCCGGGGTGGGCCTCAAGGTAGGCCTCGAACGCCTCGGCCGAGGTCTTGCCGGGCGTGTAGCCGAAGTCGCGCTTGAGGGCGTCGTTGGCGAGCACGGGGCGGTACCGCAGGAAGCCGACCTGCTCGGGACCGTGCACGGTGAGCCGCAGCGCGCGGCCGACGCGAAGGCCGAATCCGAGCGCACCGGCCGGCACCCACACGACGCGCTTGCCGAGGCGTCGGGCGATCTCGGGCACGGTGACCCGGCCGTCTCCGGCGACGTTGTAGACGCCCGCCGGGCCGTCGGTGGCGGCACGCGCCATGGCGGCGGCGACGTCGTCCACCCACACGAACACGAAGGGCGACGCCGACCCCCGGACGCCGAGGAGGGCACGGCCGTCCCACAGTGCGGTGATCTGGTTCTGCACCGTCGGGCCGAGGATCGTGCCGATGCGGAACACGACCTGCTCCAGTTCGGGGTGCGCCGCGCGGTACCCGGCGAGCAGCTGCTCGACGAGGCGCTTGTGCTTGGAGTACGGGAACTCGTCGTTGCCGCGCACCGGGTCGCTCTCATGCAGCCACTCGGGGTTGTCGGCGTGGTAGCCGTACGCGGCGCCCGACGACGACACGACGATCCGCTTCACGCCCGCCTCGACGCACGCTTCGAGCACATGCCTCGAGCCGTCGACGTCGACGCGGTACTCCAGGTCGTGGTCGCGCCCGGGGTTGACGATGGCCGCCAGGTGTACGACGACGTCGATGCGGTGCCTGCGCAGCACCGGCGCGAGCGCGTCCGGCCGGGTGACGTCGCACTCCTCGTAGACGACACCGTCGAGGGGATGCTGCGGCCCGCGCACGTCGCCGGCGACGACGAGCTCGACATCCGGCCGGGCGACGAGCGCGGCCGCCACGTGCGTGCCCAGGAACCCCGAGCCGCCGGTGATGAGGACGCGGCGGCTCACGATGCCGCTCCTGTCGGGCCGTCGGCGGCCGGCGACTCGGGTGCGCCTGAACCCGGGGCTTCCGAGGCTGCGGAGTCGCCGGCGCCAGTGCGCACCGCATGACGCGACGCGTCGCCCTTGGCGGAGCCGGTGCGGCGGCGCGTGTGCCGCGCCCACAGGGCGGCCACGATGAGGCCCGCGATGATGTCCCAGATACCCCACCATCCGGCGACGATCGCCATGCCCCCGAGGCCGCCGAAGAACGTGAAGATGAGGCCGAGGCCCAGGCCGGAGTTGCGGATGCCGACCTCGAACGTCATCGCCTTGCGCTCGCGCGTGCCGAGCCCGCCGACGACGGCGGTGCCGTAGCCGATCGCGAGGGCGACCGCGTCATGCACCGTGACGACCACCACGATGAGGCCGAGGAACGCGATGAAGTACGCCCAGTTGCCCGCCAGGGCGCCCACGATGAATGCGCACAGCGCGATCAGCGAGAACCACTTGACGAACGGCTGCACCTTGCGCGCGAAGCCCTCGAACCGCGCACGGATGAACAGGCCCAGCGCGAACGGCAGGCCGATGATGAGCAGGATCTCGCCCAGCATCGCCCACGGGTCGAGTGACACGGCCTCCAGCAGCTTGCTCGCGGTCGGGTGCAGCGAACCCCAGAACGCCACCGACAGCGGCAGCACGAAGATGTAGATGAGGTTCGACACGGCGGTCATCGACACCGACAGCGCCACGTTGCCGCCGGCACGATGCGTCAGCACCTGCGAGATGTTGCCGGGAGGGCAGCACGCCACGAGGATCATGCCCAGCGCCATCGACGGCGTCACCGGAAGGATCAGCGTCAGCGCGAAGGTCACGGCCGGCAGCACGATCAGCTGCGCGAGGATCGCGATCACGAACGGCTTGGGCTTGCGGGCGACGACCTTGAAGTCGTCGAGCGTCGTGTCCAGTGCGATGCCGAACATGATGAGCCCCAGCACGACGTCCAGGATGAGGAGCGTGCTCGGGTTGAAGGCGAGGACGACGTCGTCCGGGTTCATGCCGACAGCTCCTTCTTGGCCGTGCGGCGCGAGGACGCCGAGGGGATGCCGCTCCCCGGCGTGACGGCATCCGTCCGCAGTCCTTGGGTGGCGGTGCGCACGGCGCGGCGGTAGGCGTCCTTGTTGACGTAGTACGACATCCGCTCCAGGCCCAGGTACTTGTAGCCGCCGGTGAGGTCGGGCCACGGCTCGCCCGCGACGCGGGCGCGGAACGCGGCCGCGCGCGCGGGGTCGTGCTCCACCGCGGTGAGGTAGGCGGCGATGAGCTCGGCCTGCTCGTAGCGGCCCTGCCAGCCGATGCCGGACGCCTCGATCATGCCCATGACGTACAGCCCGTTGAACGAGGGCGTGAAGACGTTCAGGAAGAGCTTGGGGGCCATGCCCGCCCAGCCGAGTGCGGTGCGGTCGACGAAGGGGTAGTCGAGCTTGTAGCCGGTGGCCAGCAGCACGGTGTCGTACTCGCCCGACGAGCCGTCGCGGAAGTGCACCGTGCGGCCGTCGAACCGGTCGATGTCGGGCATGACGCGCAGGTCGCCCTGCCCGAGGTGGTTGAGGATCAGCGTGTTGACGATCGGGTGCGACTCGTAGATCTTGTAGTCGGGCTTGGGGAATCCGAACCGCACCGGGTCGCCCGTGAACGCGCGCAGCACGCGGGAGTCCAGCGCCTGCTTGAGACGGGCGGGGAGGGGACGGCCCTGGTTCAGCGTGTCGGACGGCTTGCCGAACAGGTAGCGCGGCACGAAGTAGTAGCCGCGGCGCACGCTCATGTCGACGGAGGCCGCGTGGTGCACGGCATCGACGGCGATGTCGCAGCCGGAGTTGCCGGCGCCGATGATGAGCACGCGCTTGCCGGCGAGCTGCGACGCGGACTTGTAGGCGCTCGTGTGCAGCAGCTCGCCGGTGAACTCGCCGCGGAACGGCGGCACGTTCGGCTCGGCGAGCGTGCCGTTGGCGAGGATCACGCCGTCGTAGCGCTCGGCGATCGGGCCGGCCGGTGCATCGGCGTGCAGCATCCATCCGCCGCCCTCGGCAGGCTCGAGGGCGGTGACCTTCGTCTCGAAGCGGAAGCGCTCCGTGAGGCCGAAGCGGTCGGCGAAGTCGCGGAAGTACCGGATCAGCTCGCGGTGGCTGGGGTAGTCGGCGGTCGAGGCCATCGGGAACTCGGCGAACTCGGTCGTCGTGCGCGACGAGATGAGGTGCGCCGACTCGTACATCGTCGAGCGCGGGTTCTCGATGTCCCACAGGCCGCCGACGCCGCGCGACGCCTCGTAGCCGTCGAAGTCGATGCCCGCGCGCTGCAGGGCGCGCGCGGCCGAAAGTCCGGACGGCCCTGCGCCGATGACGGCGTACTTGCTCATTGCTTCCTCACGTTTTTCGCACTCCATCGTGTCGGCGTGACGATCCGCCGACAGAACCCTAAGCGTTACTCGGCATTAACCGAAATCGCGGCGACCCGTCAGAGGAAGAGTGCCAGGATGCCGCGTACGAGCACCACCGTCGCGCCGGCCCATGCGATCACGAGCATGGCACCGCGGGCGATCCGGGGCGAGACATTGCGCGAGAGCACGGTGCCGATCGCGATGCCCGCGACCGTCGCGACGACGAGCGTGCCGACGTCCTCGACCGGCGTCACCGGGACGCCGCGCAGCGCGACCGTCACGATGTCGAACGCGATGAAGATGAGCTGCGCGCTCGCCGCGAAGCTGCGCTGCGGCCAGCGGTCGCCGACCGCGTAGGCGGCCAGCGGCGGTCCGCCGAGTCCGCTCGCGACGTTCATGAAGCCGGCGGCGGCACCCGAGGCGATCGCGCCGCATCGCCCGGTGAGCGAGGTGGACAGCGCGGGGAGGTGCCCGGCGAGAAGGGCGACGTACGCCATCGCGGCGATGACCAGCAGCAGGGCGGCGTCGGGCAGCAGGCGCACCAGCAGGGCACCGAAGGGGGCGGCGATCAGGCCCGGCCAGATGAGCCACCACGACCGCTTCCAGTCGATGTGCCGCCACACCATCGGGATCGCCACCAGTGACGCCACCAATGCCATCAGCACGGCGAGCGTCACGCCCTCGACGGGGCCGTAGAGCAGGACGATCGGGCCGACCAGCACCAGCACGAACCCGAGTCCGGTGATGCGCTGGATGATCGCGGCGATGAACGCCGCGATGCCCGCGAGGATGACAGTCACGGGATTCCAGTCTAGGCGGCGGGGCGCGCGGCGCCGTCCGTCAGCCGACGCTCGACAGTGCGAACCCGCCGACCAGCTCGGTGAGCTGATCGCGCATGTCGTCGTCGGCGATCGTCGGGGTTCCGTCGCCCGCCTGCGGGCCGTAGTCGCCGAACGACGAATGGCTCGCGCCCTCGATCTCGTGCAGTTCGGCGTCGTCGGGGAGCAGGTGGCGGGCGTCGGCGATCTTCTCGGGTGTCGACAGCCCGTCCTCGCTGCCCGAGACGCTGATGACCGGCAGACCGGAGTCCGAGAGGTCGTTGGCGCAGTACGACCCGAACAGGGCGAGACCGTCGGCGTCCGCCGCCAGCTGGCAGGCGCGCACGCCGCCCAGCGAATGCCCGCCGACGAGCCACGTGTCGACGTCGGGTGCCAGATCGGTGAAGGTCGACAGCGGGCGCAGGTCGAAGAACGCGAGGTTCAGCCAGGGCTTCGTGATGACGACGGTGATGCCGTCCTCTGCGACGAGCCCCGACACCTTGTATGCGTACGCCCAGGGGTCGACCTTCGCACCGGGGATGTACACGAGTCCCACGCCGGCGGACTCGCCGGTCGGCGCCAGCACGATGCCTGCGTCGGTGTCGGTGATCGTGATCGCCGGGTCGGCGCGCACCTCGGCGAGCGGCTCCGGTTCGGCGGCCATGACGCCGACCTGGCTCCAGATGACGATCCCCACGATCGCGAGCACGATGAGCGCCCCGACCGATCCGAGGATCCACCACAGCACGCGCAGGCCGCGCCGCTTCGGTCGCGGGGAGTCGGTCGGGTCGGGGGCGGGCGCGTCGGCGGTCACGGGTCGAGCGTAGCCGTCGCGCCCGCCCCGGGCTCAGACCCCGAGGTCCGCCTGGCGGGCGGCGACCACGGCCTCGACGCGCGGGAACAGCGGATGGGTGGGCTCCAGGCCCGTGACGGAGGCGGTGAACGTTGCGGCATCCTGCTCCCGCAGCATGCGCTGCAGGTCCACCGACTGGGCGTCCTCGGTGTCGTCGAACGCGAGGGCGGCACCCATGGCACCGACCAGCGCATCCACGGGCAGGCCTCGCTCGGCGGCCTCGGCGGCGGGTCCGACGAAGCGCTCGTGGCGCGACAGCTTGCGCAGCGGCTGCCGTCCGACGCGCCACACCGTGTCGGGCAGGGCGGCGTTGCGGAACCGGCGCAGGATCGTGGCGCGGTAGTCGGCGAGCGACGCCGGGTCGAGGCCGTGCTTGGCCGCCAGCAGCGCAGACGTCTCTTCGAGCGCGGCCGACACCCTGCCCGCGATGGCCTCGTCCGCGAGGGCGAGGGCGATGGTGTCGATCCCCGCCTGGGCGCCGAAGTACGCGGTCGTGGCGTGGCCCGTGTTGACGGTGAAGAGCTTGCGCTCGATGTACGGCGCCAGGTCGTCGACGAAGTGCGCGCCGGGGATCGAAGGCGGGTCGTCGCCGAACGGCGGACCCTCGATGGCCCACTCGAAGAACGGCTCGACGGTGACGTCGACTCCCGCACCCTCGGGCTGGGCGGGGACGATGCGGTCGACCGCGGTGTTGGCGAACACCGCGCGTCCGGCCAGGGCGTCCCACGCGTCGCCCGCCAGCGCCTTGATCTCGTCGCGCAGCAGGTCGGTGGCGTTGATAGCGTTCTCGCACGCCATGATCTGCAGCGGCGGACTCGACGGGTCGCGCAGCGCGAGCCCCGACATGACCAGCGGCGCCACGAACTTGAGCACCGTGGGGCCGACGGCCGTGGTCACGACGTTGGCGCCGGCGATCTCGTCGATGACCTGGTCGGGGTGCTCCGCGCTGTTGAGCGCGCGGAACCCGGTGACGACGGTGTCGCGCCCGCCCTCTCCGACCTCGTGGACCGTGTACCGGTCGACGGCGTTGATCGCGTCGACCAGCGGCGCGGCGACGTCCGAGAACACGAGCTCGTACCCGCCCTGGTGCAGCAGCAGGCCGACGAATCCGCGCCCGATGTTGCCGGCGCCGAAGTGGACGGCCTTCATCAGACGCCCGCCGCCGACACCAGAGCGAACAGCTCCTCGGGTGTCTGGGCCGCCTTCAGGCGCGCCACGTCGTCCTCCTCTGAGAACAGGATCGCGATCTGCGACAGGATCTCCAGGTGCTCGTCGCCCTTGCCCGCGATGCCGACCACGAATGTCACAGGATTGCCGTCCCAGTCGACCCCGCCGTCGTAGCGCACGACCGAGAGCGCGGACTCGAGGATCTCGCCCTTCGTCTCGTTCGTGCCGTGCGGGATCGCGAGCTCGTTGCCCATGTACGTCGACACCGTCTGCTCGCGCTGCAGCATCGCGTCGTAGTACGCGCCCGTCACGGCGCCCACCGCCTGCAGGATGTCGGCGGCCTCCTTCATCGCCTCTTCCTTCGACGCGCCGCCGGAGTGGATGCGCACCTGACCGATGCTCAGAACCTCGCGTGCCATGTTCTCGCCCTTCTCGTGTGATCGGAGATGAATGGATGCTGCGTCTCACGCCTCGCCGGGCACCGCTGCCGCAGCCGGCGTGTCAGCCTGCGCAGAGGCGGTGGGGCCGGGGGCCTCGCGCCCGCCCGACCCCGCCGCGGTCTCTGCTAGGCCCCATCCTCGTGCTGGCCCACGACGAGGTCCACGACCTCGTCGTACCGGGGCGAGTTCATGAAGTTGTCCACCGACACGTGCACCGCGTCGGGGGTCTTCTGCCGGGCCCGGTCGGTCAGCTGGTTCTGGGTGATGACGAGGTCGGCCGACGAGTCCAGCGCCGCGATCGCCTTGTTGACGACCGTGACGTCCTCGATGCCCGCCTTCTTGATCTTGTTGCGCAGCACGCTCGCGCCCATGGCCGACGATCCCATGCCCGCGTCGCACGCGAACACGATGTTCCTGATCTGCTTCTCCGTCATCGTCGCCGGCTCCACGCCGCCGTCGGCCTGGGTGGCCGCGCCGCCGCGCAGACCCGACAGCGCGTCGGACGACTTGCCCTTGGCCGCCTCGGTCTGGGTGATCGCCGCACCGAACGCGTCGTCGGTGGCCGCCATGGCCTCCAGGTCGCGCTTGCGCGAGGCGCGCAGGATGACCCACGAGATGAGGAAGGTCACCGTTGCCGCGAGCACCACCGACAACAGGACGGCGAAGTACGAATTGTTCGCCACCTGCGCGATGACCGCGATGATGCTTCCTGGCGCCGCGGGCGCTCTGAGCGCACCGCCCAGGAGCATGTTCGTCGTCACACCCGTCATGCCGCCGGCGATGAGCGCGAGGATCAGCATCGGCTTCATCAGCGCGTACGGGAAGTACACCTCGTGGATGCCTCCGAAGAACTGGATCACCGCGGCGCCCGGAGCCGACGCCCGTGCGGCGCCGATGCCGAAGAAGGTGAATGCCAGAAGCAGGCCGACGCCGGGGCCGGGGTTCGCCTCGAGCAGGAACAGGATCGAGCCCTGCCCGGTCTCGGCGGACTCCGCGATGCCGAGGGGCGTCAGCACGCCGTGGTTGATCGCGTTGTTGAGGAAGAACACCTTCGCGGGCTCGATCAGGATGCTCGTCAGCGGGAGCAGGTTCGTGTCGACCAGCCAGTGCACCGCGTTGCCGAGGGCCTGCATGATGCCGTTGACCACCCAGGCGATCGGGTAGAAGCCGACGATCGCCATGACGAAGCCCCAGATGCCCGCCGAGAACATGTTGACGAGCATCTCGAAGCCGGCCTTGATCTTGCCTTCCCACAGGCTGTCGAGCCACTTCATGGTGTACGCAGCGAGCGGTGCCATGATCATCGCGCCGATGAACATGTGCACCTGCCCGAGCGGGGCATCCCCCTCCGGCAGGGTCGCGTTGAAGTTCGCGACGAGGAGGTCCGAACCCGCGATCGCACCCATCGTGCCGATCGTGGCGACGACACCGCCGCGCACGCCGTACACGATGTTGCCGCCCGTGTAGGCGATGATCAGCGGCAGCAGGTAGTGGATGAACGGGCCCACGATCGTCGCGAGGTCGGCGTTCGGCGTCCAGCCGACGTCGATGAAGAACGCGGTGAAGATGCCCCACGCGATGAGCGCGGGGATGTTCGGCATGATCATGCCGGAGAGGAACGTGCCGAAGCGCTGCACTCCGACTCGCGCCTTGCTGGTGCCCGTGGTGGGCGTTGACGCCGTTGTCATTGCGGGTCTCCTTGTTTCTCGGGTGACCGCGCGATCGGGGCCGCGCGGCCGCGTGGGCTAGCCTCGTGCCGCCTCTTGGGCGGCGGCGCGGGCGGATGCCGCGTCGGACGCGGCGAGGGCGGCCGAGGCGATGGCGCGTGCCTGGTCGAGGGAGTGCTGCAGCAGAGTGGCGCGCACGTCCGCGAGGGCCGTGGGCGCCATGGAGAGGCTCGTGGCGCCGAGGCCCACGAGCACGACGGCCAGGAGCGGGTCGGCCGCAGCCTCGCCGCAGATGCCGACCGGCTTGCCGTTCGTGCGGCCGGCGTCGCCGACCTCGCGGATGAGCCGCAGCACCGCCGGGTGCCACGGGTCCTGGAACGACGCCACCGAGCCGAGCAGCCGGTCGGCGGCCATCGTGTACTGCGTGAGGTCGTTCGTGCCGATCGACGCGAAGTCCGCGTGGGTGAGCACACGGTCGGCCAGCAGCGCCGACGCCGGCACCTCCACCATGACGCCGGCGGTCTTGACGCCGTAGTCCCGCGCCAGCTCGACGAAATACTGCGTCTCCTCCACCGTGGCCACCATCGGCGCCATGACCCACAGGTCGGCGTCCGTGGCGGCATCCGCCTCGGCGAGGGCTGTCAGCTGCTCGCGCAGGATGTCTTCGCTGGCGCGCAGCGCGCGGATGCCGCGGAGGCCCAGCGCGGGGTTCTCCTCGTGGGCGTCGTTGAGGAACGCCAGCGGCTTGTCGGCACCGGCGTCGAGCACGCGCACGACCACCTTCTTGCCGGGGAACGCCGCGAGGAGCTTCGTGTACGACTCGCGCTGCTGCTCGACCGTGGGTGCCTGGCTGGAGCTGAGGAACAGGAACTCGGTGCGGAACAGTCCGACCCCCTCGGCCCCGAGCGCGACCGCCTCGGCGGCGCCGTCGGCGTTGCCGAGATTCGCGAGCAGCGGGATCGCCGTGCCGTCGGCGAGGGCGCCGTCGGTGATGGGGGCGGATGCCGCAGCCGCCCGGTCTGCGGCACGGCGGTTCGCGCGCTCGAGCTCGTCGGCGGTGGGTTCGGTCGTGACGACGCCGGCGGCGGCATCCACGATGACCGTCTCGCCGTCCCGCAGTCCGGTGGCCTCCACGGTGCCGACGACGGCGACGATGGACTTCTCGCGCGCGAGGATCGCCGTGTGCGACGTCGGCCCGCCCTCGGTGGTCACGAGCGCGAGCACCTTGTCGAGGTCGAGGAGCGCCGTGTCGGCGGGCGCGAGGTCCTTCGCGACGAGCACGAACGGGTGGCCCGGGTCGGGCACGCCGGGTGCCGGCACGCCCCGCAGCCGGGCGATCACGCGCTGCGCGACGTCGTCGAGGTCGGCGGCGCGCTCGCCGAGGTAGCCGCCGAGCGCCGTGAGCTGGTCGCGGAACGACGCGAACGCGTCGAAGACCGCGAACTCGCCGGTGCGGCCCTGCGCGATGCGTGCGTTGACCTCGTCGGCGAGGCTCGGGTCCTCGGCCATCATCGCCTGCGCCTCGAGGACCTCCTGCGCTGCGCCGCCGGCGTGGGCCCCGCGCGCCTCCAGCTCGCGGGCGACCGCGGCGACGGCGTCCGCGACGCGCGCCTTCTCCTCGTCCGCGGTCAGCGCGCTCGGCGCGTCGGACGGCGCCGGGGCCGGCTCGGCCATCCGTGCGACGGGTCCCTGGGCGACGCCCAGGCCGATTCCCACACCTCGTAGCTCGGTCATGTTCACGCCTCCGCGTCGTGGTCGGTGGTCAGCAGTTCGGTGAGGGTGTCGAGCAGGTCCTCGGCGCCGTCGCCTTCCGTCGTCAGGGTGACGTAATCGCCCTTCTCGACGCCCAGCGCGATGACGCCGAGGATGCTCGCGGCGTTCACCGGGCTCGCCGCGCCCTTCGCGATGGTGACGGGCAGGCCGGAGTCCTTCGCCGCCTGGGCGAACAGCTTCGCGGGGCGGGCGTGCAGCCCGTGCGCGGATCCGATCCGGACGGTGCGGGAGACGGGTGGCATATCGGCGACCTCTCTGTCTTGGTTGGCCTGGCTCAAGGCTGTCGTTCTGGCTCTGGTCTGTCTGGGTGTTCGGCGTTCCGGGCGTCGGCGGTCGCGCCCGCGGCCGGAAGCGGCCCCCCGGGGCTCCCGACCGCGGCGCGGACCAGCGCGAGCGTCCGCGTGCCGTCCCGGTCGGTGAAGATGTCGGGCGGCAGCAGCACCACCGTCGTGCCCCGAGGTGCGGCATCCCGTTCGATGCGCTCCAGCGCATGAACCAGATGCGGTCCCACCAGGACCACGTCGGCGGAATCGAGGTCGATCGGTAACGACGCCTCGGTGCCGGCGAAGGCGGCATAGTCCAGACCCTGCTCGTGGGCTGCGTGCCGCACGCGCTGTGCGACGAAGGTGCTCGAGGCACCCGCTCCGCAGACCACCAGGATCTTCATCGATCCGCCTCCTTTCGAGCCATTCTTGTGAAACCGCTGGGAGTCGACAACCAGTCCTTCTTCCGCGGGGGCGGAAACGCGGGATGCCGGCACCGGTCCGGCGCCGCGGGCTCATGGTTGACTGGGCTGGTGACCCGGGCCCGTCAAGATCGTGTGCTCGGACTGCTCGCGCGCGAGGGCGACTGGATGACGGCATCCGCGCTTGCCGACGCCCTCGGGGTGACGCCCCGCAGCATCCGGTCGTACGTCACCGCGGTGAACGCCCGCGTGACCGGCGGCACCGCGATCGAGTCCGGGCCGCAGGGGTATCGCGCCGGAGCGGAGGCGGCGGCGGCGCTGCGGGTGGAGGCCGATGCCGGCACGCCGCGCGACCGCCTGCACACGGTGGTGCGGGCGCTGCTGGACGCGCCCGACGGCATCGACGTGTTCGAGACCGCCGAGGCGCTGCACGTGTCGCCCGCGACCCTCGACGCCGACCTCGCCCGCGTGCGCGGACTCCTCGGCGGCACCGAGCTCACCCTCGAGCGCTCCGCGTCGCGCGCACGGCTGCGCGGCACCGAGGGCGCGCAGCGGCGGCTCCTGTCCAAGCTCGCGCATGACGAGATGGATGCCGGATCCTTCGACCTGTCCGCTCTCCGGCGGACGCTCGGCGAGGGGTCGGTGGGGGCGCAGGCCTTCGGCCCCTTCAAGACCGAGCTGGTCGCGCGCCTGGGCGACCTCGGCTGGTTCGTCAACGAGTTCGGCATCGCCGACGTCGTGATGCACATCGCCATCGCCGCCGACCGCGTCGCGCAGGATCGTCCGCTGGATGCCGCGGACCCCGTGGATGCGGGGGAGCGGCCGACCCAGACCCAGGTCGCCGAGATCATCGCCGACCTCTCCGAGCGCCATCTCGGGGTGCGGCTGGGCGCCACCGACCTGCAGCACCTCGCCACGCTCGTGCTCACGCGCGTGGTCGCCCCCGACCGCGGCGTGGCGGCATCCACTCTCCCGGGGCTCGATCCCGAGATCGAGGGTGTCGTGCGCGAGGTCGTGACCGCGGCGGCCGACGAGTTCCTCGTCGACATCGCGCACGACGACTTCGTGGCCCGTCTCGCCCTGCACGTGCAGAACCTGCTGCACCGTGCGCGCGAGCAGGCGTGGTCGCGCAATCCGCTGACGCGCTCGCTGAAGTCGACGTATCCGATGATCTTCGAGGTCGCCGTGTTCATCGCCAGCCGCCTGCAGCAGCGGCTCGGCATCCCGCTGCCGGACGACGAGATCGCCTACATCGCGATGCACGTCGGGGGTCGCCTCGAGCGCAGCCGCCGCGCCGACCAGCTGCTCACGGCGACCATCGTGTGCCCCGGCTACTACGACCTGCACGAGCTGCTGCGCTCGAGCGTCGACCGCTCGCTCGGGCAGGCGATCGAGGTCGTCGGGGTCGAGACCCGGGTCGACCCCGACTGGGCCTCGATCGACACCGACCTCGTGCTCACCACGATCGACCCGCCCGCGCCGGCCGACCGGATCGTGCGGATCCAGCCCTTCCTCACCGACTCAGACGTCGAGCGCGTGCAGGCCGCGGCCGGGCGCATCCGCCGTTCCCGCCGCCTCGCCCGCCTGCGCGCCGAGCTGGAGCGCTACTTCGAGCCGTCCGCGTTCGTACGCGGGCCGGGCTTCGGCGACCGCGGCGAGGAGGACGTGATCCGGGGCCTCGGCGCCCTGCTGCGTGAGCGCGGCGTGATCGACGAGGAGTACATCGATCGCACCATCGAGCGCGAGCGCCTGTCGTCGACCGCGTTCACCGACGCCCTGGCCGTGCCGCACGCGCTGGAGATGACGGCATCCCGCACCGCCATCGCCATCGGCATCGCCGACCCGTCCATCCCGTGGGGCGACGGCCGTGTGCAGGTCGTGGCGCTCGTGGCGTTCTCCGAGACGGACCGAGAGGCCTTCCAGACGGTGTTCGAGCAGTTCGTCGAGGTGTTCAGCGAGCGCGACAGCGTGCAGCGCATCGTGCGCCGCGGTACCGACTTCAACGCCTTCCTCGACGAGCTCGTCGCGGTCATCGACGGCTGAGTCCGGGCCGCGTCAGCCGCGGGCGAGGCGCTCCTGGAGGCCCAGTCGGACGGCGGCCCACTCGTGGGGGAGGATCGAGAACACGACGGTGTCGCGCAGCGAGCCGTCGGGGCCGAGGCGGGCGTTGCGCAGCACGCCGTCCTGCTTGGCGCCGAGGCGGGCGATCGCGGCGCGCGACTGGCGGTTGTGCCAGTGCGTGCGGAACTCGACGGCGATCGCGTCGCACGTGTCGAAGGCGTGGCCGATGAGCAGGAGCTTGGAGGCCGTGTTGACGAACGTGCGCTGTGCCTCGACGCCGATCCATGTGTAGCCGATCTCGACGTGGCGGTTGGGCTGGTCGATGTTGCAGTACGTCGTCGTGCCGATCACGCGCCCGGTATCGAGCCGGCGGACGGCGAAGGGGTTCATGACACCCTGATCGCGCCACGCGAGACGCTGGGCGACATCGGCGGCGACTCCGTCGGCGCGGGGCACCGAGGTGTACCACGCGTGCTCGAGCCCGACGGTGGCGGCCGCGAGATCTGCTTCGTGATCGGGGGAGAGCGGTTCGAGCCGCACGTACGCGTTCTCGAGGGTCACGGGGGCGGTGAGGAGCATGTTCCGAGCGTAGGGCCGCGTGTGCGGCATCCCGGACGAGATGCGCAGGGTGTGAACCCGTCACCGTCGAGCGGCGAGAATCTGCACGGGACACCGCCGTCACACTTCGCAATTCTTCGGCCCTCCGGAGCCCCTCTCGCCGCCGCCCGCCTAGGCTCGAGCGTGCGCCCATTCGGGTGCATGCACAGCGAAGAGGATCCCGAAAGCTCATGAAGACGAAGAGGCGAGTGATCGCGCCCATCGCCCTGGCGCTGGCCGCGACCATCGGACTGGCCGCCTGCGCCCAGGGCGGCGCAGACCCCGAATCCAGCGCCGGCGAGAAGACCGGCGAGTTCACGTACGCGATCGCAAGCGACCCGTCGTCGCTGAACCCGATCAACGTCAGCGACCGCTGGGGCCTCACCGCCACGAACATCGTGTACTCGCCCCTGGCCCGCGTCGAGGGCGACGGCACCGTCGTCAACGAGCTGGCGGAGTCGATCGAGCCCGCCGACGACGGCCTGTCGGTCACCGTCACGCTCAAGGACGGCCTCAAGTGGTCCGACGGCGAGCCGCTCACCGCCGACGACGTCGTCTTCACGTACACGAACAAGGCGGTCCGAGAGAACGGCAACGCCGACCTGCTCTACGTCGGCGACCAGCCCATCACCGCTGAGGCGACCGACGACCGCACCGTCGTGTTCCACCTGCCGAGCGTCAGCGCGGCGGCCCTCAGCAACATCGCGACCGAGACCTACATCATCCCGGAGCACGTCTACGGCGACGTCACCGACTTCTCGGTGACCGAGCTCGACCCGCTCGCGGTGGGCTCGGGCCCGTACAAGCTGACCGACTACCAGCGCGGCCAGTACCTCACGTTCGAGGCGAACGAGAACTACTACGGTCCGGCGCCGAAGATCAAGAAGCTGACGCTGCGCATCGTGTCGGACGCCAACTCGACCAAGACGGCGCTGCAGACCGGCGAGGTCGACGCGTCGTTCGCGACCCCCGACCAGATCACCGAGCTCGAGGGCGCCGGCCTGAACGTGTACCCGTACGCCGAGGGCCGCGTGGCCTACCTGGGCCTCAACGCCGCGAAGCTCACCGACCCGAAGGTGCGCCAGGCGATCTTCTTCGCCCTGAGCCGTGACGAGATCAACACGGCCGCGTTCCTCAGCGAGGACTACTACCAGAACGCCTACACGATCCTCCCGCCGAGCAACGCGTTCGCGACCGAGGACGTCGAGAAGTACGAGCAGGACGCCGACAAGTCGGCCGCGCTCCTCAAGGAGGCCGGCGTCTCGGGCCTGTCGTTCACGCTGGCCTACGCCGGCGCCGACCCGACGCAGAAGACCGAGGCGACCCTCATCCAGGAGCAGCTGGGCAAGGCTGGCATCACGGTCGAGCTCGCGGGCGTCGAGCCCGCCGCCGTCTACGACGAGATCGAGAAGGGCGCCGACTCGCAGTACGACGCGTTCCTCGGCGGCTACATCATGGGCCAGGATCCCGACGCGTACAGCGCGCTGTACCGCACCGGCGCCTCGGCGAACTACTTCTCGTACTCGAACCCGGCGACCGACGCGCTGTTCGACCAGGGCGCCGCGGAGCTCGACCCCGATGCCCGCAAGGCCGTCTACGCCGACCTGCAGGCGCAGATCGCAGATGACGCGGTCATCTTCCCCCTCGCCGACAACCTGAAGATCCTCGCGGTCAACCCGCGGATCGGGGGCGTCGAGGACGCGAAGCTCGTTCCGATCTACACTCTGGAGAACTTCGGGCTTCTCACCGAGAAGTGAGTCCACGATGTCACGGGAGCCGGAACGGGCTCCCGTGACATCGTCGTGTGCGAGGGATGCCGGCCGCCCACGCCGCCGGCATCCCACGCCCACCCCCGGAAGGGAGAACCATGGGGGGCTAAATCCAGCGCCCCCGGCAGCAGGTCATACCGAATCAGCTGCTGGTTACGTTCTGGGTGTTAC